>NZ_FNBX01000004.1 GCF_900102485.1 Desulfovibrio legallii
GACGCCATGCTCGGGGCAGTCCACTCGGGGAATCCGAGCATGCAGGAACGTCTTGAACTGGCACGTGTCCAGATGGCGCCAGACACGAGGCTCGGCATGGTCGCGGCAAGCCAGCTCTCGACCACAAGTAGGGCAAAACCAGCGAACACCAGGACCATGCTCCACGCGGATGTCTACCCGACCTTCCGCCGTGTCCAGTTCAACAGCCTCAACAAACCAGGGCTCGGTCAGCCCGAGAATCCGAAAATATAGGTCCGTATCCTTCATTGGTGCCCTCCGGGAAGGACATTAGCAGATCAGCTACCCACGGAAAACCCGGAAGAGCCAAATCCGTAAGCCCTTTGGCCTTTTCTTTGGCCGTAAAAATGGGAATTTTCACTTTCCCGTTGACTTTTTCGGCTGCAGCCTTCGCCTTCTCCACTCCCACGTTGTAAGATTTGCCATCTTTCTTCATGGAGTGATCATTATCAGCGCAGATAGTAATGGCGGCGTTGGGGTATTTGTCGCGGATGGCTTCCGCCACAGGCAACAAGTTACCGGAGTCAAAGGCGACCGCCACGGGCTTGCCCGTGGCCATGTGCAGGGAAGCGCCGGTGGCGTAGCCTTCGCAGAGGACAATCTCTCCTTGAGACAGATCCTTGCCTTCAGCGCCGATGAGATGGAAATTACCTTTTTTTTCAATCCCTGGATCAAAAAACTTATGCCCCTGCGGCGTTATCGTCTGAATCCCGCGGAGTTCTCCGGCGATATTACGCAAAGGGACAAAGATGTACCCTTCCAGATCCTGTCTTAACCCAAAGGCTTCTATTCCTTTTTTTTGCAAATAGGGAGAGGAAAAGACTTGCGCCGGGCCTAATCCGTCCCACTTGTTTTTGCAGCGTTCGGCGGCGGCATCGTGCGCCTTGGCACGTTCCGCTTCCGCCGCCTGAAGCCGCGCGTTTCGTTCCTGCTGCTGGCGTTCCCGTTCCGCCGACGAGAGCACAACGCCGGTGGCCACGAGCTTTACCTTCTCGCCGGTGACATGGTTTTGCGCCCAGCCGGCGGGAATACCGTCGCCGTAGAGGCAATAGCTCCCGTCCATTCTCCTGCCGTTTTTGGAAAGCAAGGGGACACGGTGAATTTTGCCGTCCAGCTCCGGAAGCTGGCCTTTGAGATCCAGGCCCATCTCCGCCAGTTTGCGGGCAAATTCCTCCTGCGGAGAAAGATTCCGCGAAGCCTCTGCGGTACGCTCCGGTGGCGTCATAAAGGGACGCAAGGGAACAAGATCCGTGCCTGTGGGTGCGTACCACTGCTTCTGCCTGCCGTCCCAGCGCGCGCCGAGTGCTTTGGCGGCCTCTTTGTCTTTGTAGGCAACATATAGATAGGTTTTTTCTGCCGCAGGGGCGTGTAAACCAGAGTCCTTCTCCTGTTCCTGTTCACTGGCATGTCCATGTTCTTCAGTTCTTTGCAGGGTATGTTCCTGACGCATTTCCAACCCCAAAACATAATCATGGATGCGTTCCGCATCTCGGCAGGCGCGCAAGATTTCCAACGGATCCTCCTTCAATGCCTTGATCCAGGACTTCACATAAGCGGCGTGCTGGCCAGGATCATGCCCGACACCGATATCCTGTCCGACCATCCAGGAGGATATTTCCGCGCGCAGTTCCTCTTTGGCGTAAGTGCCCGAACCAAAAGGACCGAATTCCCGGTTCATGCGATCGGGATGCCCGGTCCAGTGCCCCAGCTCATGCAGGGCCGTGGCGTAATATTTGTCGGCGGCGTCGAAGCTGTCCCGCGGCGGGAGATGGATTTCATCGCGCGAGGGGCGGTAAAACGCCCGGTCGTGCTGGTCGTGCTTGATAACCGCGCCGGAACCTGCCAAAACGCGCTCGGCTTTCCCCTGTGGGTCCCAGGCGAAATCCAGATTCTTTTTTTCCAAAGCCGGAAAGCCTTCCACCTGCTCCGCGTTGAAAACGCGCGCCATGCGCATGATAGGCCGTTCCAACGACACAGTTTCACGCACGGGCTTGCCGTCTTCACCCAGGACCGGCTGTTTATTCTCATCCAGCTTGTCCCGCTCCTGGCTGAACTGGTAATAGACCACGGGCGTGGACCGGCTGCCCGTCTTGATACGGTAGCCAGCGTCATTAGCCTGTTTCAGCGTCATCCAGCGCGGATCCTCATAACCGGCCATCGCCAGATGCAGACGATTCACCCCCTTGTAGACCGTGCCGGAAAGAGGATTGCGCGGTGCAAGGTTCTGGGCCGGCGTCCAGGGCTTCTGCCAGGGAGCCGTGCCTTCCTCCAGCATGTTGATGACCTTGCCGGCGAACTCTTCATGGAACGGGATCCGCTCTTTCTTATCCCCGGCCATCGTCCCCCCCTTCCGCCGCAAGAAGGGCGTCGTCCAGGATATCCAGCAGCGTCAGGGCGTCTTCTGTGAAGGCCCCCATACCATCCGCCTGCTCAGGGTCCAGAGGCACGGCCAGAGCATAATACTCCGCCTGGCTGAATGCATCTGCGGCCACGGCATTCAACTCTTCCTTAGTCATGACGTTCTCCTTATTTTAAAGGTAAAAACGGGCTCTACCCTGACCATACTGGCCAGCGGAATGAGTCCGAAAAAACGGCTGTCGAAACTGCCGGCGTGGCCAGCCAGCGCCATGCCCATGCCGGCAGGGATTACGCCAGAGCGCAATGCGCTTTCCGGCAGAGGCCGCCCCTGTGCGTCACTGCGCCTGACCGGCGCTTGCCAGCGGTGGACCTGGCCGGCAGGCGGCACTATGGAGATCTCTTCCGCAGTCACAGTGAGGGCATCGCCGGGCAGGCCGGCCAGGCGCTTCAGAAGCGGCCGCAGGCCTGAAGAACAGTTACCGGGCCCCAGATAGCCCCGTTCGCGTGCCAGAACCACCCACTCCCCTTCCAGACAAAATGCAACCAAGTCGCCGCGCGTCGGCACTCCTGCGGCAATGCGATAAATCCCTTTGGGCACTGATGGAGTCGGATTCCAACGCAGACCTGCGCAATACAGAACCGGCAACAGCAAAAACAGCAACATGGCGGTGGACAGCGCGGCTTTCATGTTCACTCCAGAAAACTCTCGAAAGATTTCGGTTGCACAGGAGCTACTTCCCGCTTTGCTCGCGTTTCTGGAGCAAACCATGCCGCCGGGCGGGGAAAATACAGAGAATCCGTGATTCCAAAGGGATATTTTTCTGAAATCCCTGGGGCGGGTATTTTGGCTCGCTGCGCGAAGGTCGGATCCTTGAAGTAGAGAATTTGCATCCCGTAAATGGCTGACTGACCTGCAGTAAAAATCAGCATGTGGCCTGGCTTGGTGATGTTGCCGTCGGCATCCTTCTCTGCGCCGGGCAGGCGCATGCATTCATCGGGCGTAAGCAGAGGCCTGGCTGTTTCCGTCATGTTGACGGAGCGGGAACGGCCGCGCCCACCACCGATGGAAACCGACGTCTTCTTTTCCACCACCGTAGTTTTCCCGACCATCTTAGAAAGTAATTCGGCCGTTTCGGTCTCGTTTGGAGCATAGGCAATACGCACATGACAGTTGGCCATGATGGCGTTTTCTTTGCCGTATTCTTCGTTCAACTGTTTTATATTCTGAACAATGATGTACAACTTGCCGCCATAGCCAGCGATATAGGAAATCGCCTTATCCAGGACAGGCAGTTTGCCCAGGCTGGTAAGCTCGTCCAGCATCAGGAGCAGACGATGCAGATAACTCGCTTTGCTCGCGCCATCGACAAATTCCATCTTGGCGCAAACGCGCCGGATGATCATATCCAGCATAAGGCGCATCAGTGGGCGCACTCGGTCGATGCCGTCTGGCGGCGTGACCAGATAGAGATTCACCGGGTTTTCGTGATTCATCAGGTCATGGATGTGGAAGTCTGACCTAGACGTATTGATGTTGATGATGGGGTCGCGATAGATGGCCATGTTCACCAAGGCCGAGGAAAGCACGCCTGAGGCCTCGTTTTCGGCCTTGGAGGCCATTTCCCGCGCGGAGCTGGCAATGAAAATGTGGCATGCCTCCCCTACACGTTCATCCGCGTCCGGAGCGAATCCACGAAACAAGGCCGCATGGTCCGTAGCCATCATTTCGTCCAGCAGTTCAGCCGAGGAACGCTCAGGATCGGACATCATAATGGTCAGTTCCTGCAGGGTAGGCATGCGGCCCTCTCGCGAACGGACCATGACGCAGCAGTGCAAAATCAGGCCGGAAAAAAAGGCAAAGGCCGCCTTGGTCCAATGATCCGCCATGCCCTTGCCGTCCGGATCCACCAGCATAAGAGCTAAGTTCTGCACGTCCTGCACGGCCTCAAGGCTGGTCAGACGCACTTCATCCAGAGGATTAAAAGCGCAGCCGGCACCAGATGCGTCGGCCGGCGCGAAACGCAGCACGCTCTGCCCCTGCGCCTTGCGCCAACCGGAGGTGAGAGCCCAGTTCTCGCCTTTAATGTCCAAGACGAGGCTGGAGCCCTCCCAGGCAAGCAGCGTAGGCAGTATCAGGCCGACCCCCTTGCCCGATCGCGTGGGAGCGAAACACAGAATATGTTCCGGCCCGTTATGGCGCAGATAACGCAGGACATTTTTATTTTTGTCGAACCAACCGCCCACATAGACGCCCTGCCCGCCGAAGTAGCCCATGCGCGCGATCTCTTCCTTCCGCGCCCAGCGCGCGGATCCGTGCAGGCTTTTATTGCCTTTGAGTCGCCGGAAAGCGACGACGCAAAGCAGAATAAACAGCAGCGGCAGGATGAAAAACGCCTGGCCCAGGGTCATGGCATTATCCATGCTCTGTCTGGAAATGCCTTCCCAGCTGAAGACGCTCCAAGGCGCATAGAACGGAACGCCAAAGAGCATGAACCATGGCTTGCCCAAAGCTGGCTGAAAACCATAGTCCGAAGCAATTTTCAGCGTGGCCATGCTCATGCCGAGCAAGGCCAGCACAGGCAGCAGAAGCAGAAACCACCAGCCTCTCATTTTGCGCCTGGGGGCGGATTCCTGCAGACCATATTCCTGTTGCGCCATAATCTCCTCTCCAGGACTTGTTACTGATGGAAAATGCCGTAGTGTAAAATTTCAGGGTTATCTTTCTGATCAGCCTGGCAGTGCGCCAGCCGCGGCAATGACGTTCGTGTTGCGGCTTAACGCCGCCAGCGGGCATACGGTTCCTTGAAAATCACATCCTTGGTGACCACAATGTTGAACTGATAGCCAGGGCGGATCTCCAGCGTGGGTTTGATGCTCAGATTGCGCTGCAGCAAAGTCGTGGTGGTCTGGCCAAGCTGCTGGGCCAGCGCTGCGGTCATTTCATCGGTCATGCGTGTCCCGTTGTTCGTTTCCGTACTGTCGTTCATGCCGTCCATGGCATAGGCCATGCCGCCGGAAACAAGGGACATCATGATCGCCGAACCAAAAATGCGCAGATAGTGATTGTTCACGTCGTCGTTGAAGCCGGCCATGCCGGCCATGTCCGCACCAGGCATGGCACCGAGAGAAATTGAAGATCCGTCTGGGAAAATCAGGCGATTCCAGGCAATCAGAACACGCTCCTGGCCGTAAACGATGCGCGAGTCGTAGACTCCGTAAATCTTGGTCCCCTGCGGTATGAGGAGGTTCCGCCCGGTGGCAGAATCAAAAACGTGCTGCGAAACCTGGGCGATCATGTTGCCCGGCAGATCGGAATTGATGCCCGTCAGCAGAACGCCGGGAATGACCGCGCCGGTCTTCAGCTCCAGCGGCATGCCCGCCGTGCGCTGCTCCTGAAGCCGCCAGGAGGAATCCTTGCGGGCACGGTCGAAAAAGGCCTCCTTGTCCCGATCTGCAGCTGGGTCATAAGATGTTTCTCTTCCCGCCGAAGCCGCAGCGGAGTCCCGGCCGGACGGCAGCGTTGCTCCCTCGCCGGTTGCAACGGTGTGGGACACGGGCACGGCGCTGGAAACTCTTTTGGCAACCAGGGGCGCAGACAGTGCGCTCAGATAGGCCTGCGTTTTGACGCGGCGGACATTCTCCGCCTGCTGGTCCGGTTTCTCCTCACGTTGCACGACTACGAGCGGCTCCGGCTTCTGAGGGGCCGGCGGAACCAGCACGCCGCTCGTTCTGTCCTTTTTGGGATCAAGCGCCAGGCCGCTGCCCTCCACAAGCCAGACCGGCTTTTCCTCTTCAGTCACCACGGCCGCCTTGGCTTTTTCTTCTTCTTTGGAGTTATGAGCAAAATTTACACTGTAGATCAACGCAACCAGCATAAGAACAAGCACGACAAGCAGGATATACAGCGGCCAGCGCCCCATTTTTGCCACCAGCGGCTTCGGGCTCATGACCAGAGCGTTAGGGGATTCGTCACGCATCGGCTACTTCCTGATAATCCGTACTTCTTCACGTCTGGAACCCACACCGAGCAGCAAAGAAATCTCGTCAAAAATGCCGTCAACCACAAATTTTTTGCCGTCTACGCGGTAATTGACCATCACGTTCTCTCCGGCCTTTCTGGCCAACAGAATGGGCATTTCCGTACTTTTCTTCGGCAGATGAATATATGTTTTCTGTCCGTCATCGAAAACGCGCTCAGGCTTCCAGGATGCCTTGCCCTTCACCTGGAAGTTGAAGTTCAGGCTGGAGATGTCGATGCTTTTTCCGTCGATGACGGCGGTATTGCGGCGTTTTTCCTCTTCTCTGGCGGCCCGCTGGTCGGCAAGGCGGACCTTCATGGCATCGGCGTAGACAAAGCCCACATACGGAGTGTGGCCAGTGCGCTGTGAAACAAGCCGCAGGTGATACACGCGGCGATCCGTTGTCACGACGGCCGTGGTTTCCAGTCCGGCGTCCACCGGCTTCACGAACAGATGGGTGGTGTCGCCGGCGGTTCCCGTTTCCACCATCCAGCGGGCAGAGTCGCCCACGATTACCTCATTAACCTTTTCCCCGGGCTGAAGTTCCACGTCGCAGACCTGCATGGGACTGGCCAGGATAGTGGGCAGTGACGCGCCATGCACATAGACCAGCTTGCCGGATTGCGAGAGTACCGGAGCGGGGCCGCGGCCAGCCCAGTCACGTGTCAGGTTGAGCGCCTTACGCTCCTTCTGACTCAACGGCACGACGTCGTTGCTGAGAAAATCCGGCATATTCATAAAGTCGTCTGGCAAGGGCGGCGCTGTCGGACTGGAGGCCGCAACGGCATCAAACGAGGAAAGGCAGCAAAAACACAGCAGCAAGATGAAGATGACGCACCTTTTCATGACTTCTCCCTATTGCTTGGCCGAAGGCGTGATTCCGGAGCTTCTGAACACCCGGCTGGCCGAAAGACTAGTAATGTAAACCCCGCCTGGGTTGTGCAGGAGAACTGCTTCAGAGGCCGGCGGATTGATCTGCACCCCCACGGTCGCTTCATAACTGTGCACATCGAGGATCACGCCGGCGTGGGAACGAACCGTTTCTGTCCATTCCACGCGGTAGGATCCGCTGCTGACCGGCAGAGGAAGGCTCTTGACCTCCACATGCACCAGTTTGCCGGACTTCGCGATTTCGTAGGGATTGTTGAGACTGAACCACTCTTTCAGCACGCCCTTAGCGCTGCCTGCAACAAAGAAACTGAGGCGCTGGATCATCTGCTTCTGAAGCTCAACATCCGCCGTAACCGTGCGCCAATCACTGATGCAGGCCGCTATCTCGGCCTGGATTAGGCGCGCAGGAGGCGCGGCGGCCCGATCCGCACGGGCGACCACGGCGGCCTTGCCCAGCTGGTCCACTTCAATGATATACGGAATGACCTTAGCCTGGCTTGCCTGGATCACATTGCCGCTGATGGAGCCGCCCAGAAGCAGCAGAGCGATGAAAGCCGTCATCCGCCACTGAGCTGCGCGGCTGATATACGATCCGTAGCGTTCAAGCCACTCTTGGCGGCCATTGAGATACGGGTTATGGTCGCCGGAAGCCTTTGTGGCAGGCGCTGAAGCGTCGATTTTTTCTTTTTTTCTGAACAGGCTCATAGTAAGTCCTTCATATGCGCTCAAAAAAGCGAGGCTGTATGTCCAAATTTCGCTATGCGTGGCACGTGGAGAGCGAGAAGATGCTGGAACCGGATGACGTGGCGGACTTTATCATGGAAACCGGTCGCCCCCCTGAAATGATGTGCCCGGATGAGAACTGCCGCCTGACGCTGCCGAGTACCAGAATCACCGCCGTTTGTTGCGATCCGCGCAATCCGGACTGCGGTTTTACGCCACATTTCCGAACCCATCCTGGCCATAAGCACGCTGAAAACTGCCAGTATGAAGTTCTGGGACGACATACCGACTACATCCTTGGGCACAAAGATGAGTTCACCGTTGAATTCCCTGACGCCAATCTCTTGAGAAAAATAAAAGGCATTGATACCGAATTGTTGCCCGATGAATATGCGGAGGAATTTGCTCCTCATGAGTTTATGGAGGCAGTGACTCGCAAAGCACGAGAATACAGGGAAAACGGAGCTTCCGAAGAGCGGGCTTTTTGCAGGGCTCGTTGTGCCATACCGCAAAAGACAAGCCGCCTTGGGCTCATTGTTGACATGGCGATAAAGCTTGCGGATCAAGGTGGTGATGAACTCCGCACGAAAACCATTCTGGCATTGCCGAGGCGTCCAAAGGCAAATTATCTCAATGCATTCCTGATGATTTCCGCACTTAAACACCACTATACAACTCCATATATTATCTACGGAGAATCCGTTGTTCATGAATCTTCTACCGGATACATCATTGAGTATAAAAAATTGCTGAAAGGATATCATCCTGACCATCCTGAACTTCCTGCATGTACAGTAATCAATCCTGACCGCCATACGGTAGCTTTTCTGGATGAACTGAACCGCTACGCCTCTTCTGGAGAAATCTGCTGCGTATACTCGTTCAGCACGCACGAGTTGAGAGAAAGCACTTGCCCCATGCAGAACAAAAAGCACTGCGTTGTGATTGAACCCAGATTCTTGAATGCCATAACTATTAAAAAAACCTGCGTAAAAAGAGGGATAAAACCCCTTCCTACTTCTTGAGAGCGCAGGCTCTGAAAGAAAAAACCTGACCTGCATACGGTAAAAAACGTTTTGCCGTGATCCCACCCAAGGTGGCAGAATCCGTGGTCATCAAAAAGCGCTGCCGAAAAATCGGATTAAACAGGACGCGCTGCACAATGGGCATGGCATCTTCCCAGGATACTTGCATATTGTAGTACCGGCAAATAGCATCGCAATAGTCCTGCCTTTTGAGAATATCCACTTTCACGCCCATAAGATGCGTTTTCCGCGCAAGCTGGAATTCAAAACAATCCTCAACTCGTTCAAACGGTGTATTCATGGAAACGACTTCGATAATGATTTTTCCCTTTTTGTTAGTTCTTCTATTGACGCCAAAATCAGGCATATACACGATGCAGATGTCGGAGGCGGTGATCTCCCCCTCAAAAAAACAATAGAAGGCGTCTGGAAGCGTTCCGTCACTTTTTTCAAAGGCTTCTTCCATTCTCCCTCTCACAGTGTTCCTGCGGTGTAATTCCGCAAGATGTTGATCATGGTGTTTATCAAAATATTCCTGAAGCAGGCGCGTATTGTTCTCAGACATCGAATGTCCCCTTTCATCTGAAAATCCATCTTTCTTACTCATGGAGTCCTCCCAGGTTCTTGGCTAATGGCGTCAGGTACTTCAAAGTATGAGAGCCTGGCCAAGAGCGTGGGAACCTCCCGCCAAAGCCTGCGGGCTTATCCGGCAAACCAAGCAATCGAGCCAGATTGACCAGAAACATGTCTGTGCGCGCCAGCTGGCCCTCTATCTGCGGACTGCTCCGCAAGACCTCCGGCGTGCAGGACTGCAGCAGTTGGAAAAGCTCGCGCTGCTCGTCTATGACCTTCCAGATGCCGCGCCCCCCGTTGGACTCAACGCAGAACTTGCGCAGCTCAATCAGTTCCACCTGGACCTGAAAGTGCGTTCCGTCCGCACCTTCCGCACAACCGCAAACAAGGCAGAATGTCATGCCCGTGGACCAGTCGAACCATGTTTCCGCCCCGCATAACGGGCAGCCAGGTCGCCAGATTTCTTTTTTCTTGAGCATAGTATGTTCCGAACTATTTTGAAGAACGCTGGCGAGCGGCTTCGATGCGCTCACGCAACGATGTTGCCACGGTATTTTTGCTTGCATCTTTATTATGCATGGACTCGCGCGCAGCAGACCAGAGGTTGCTGGCTGCCCCCTTAGTCACTCCTCCCAGGCCTTGAGCCCCCTCCGCTCTGGCCACTTGGGCAGCACGACCGATGTTGGCTACGCCGGAGCCGGCGGCCATGCTTAAACCAGCGAGACCAGCGCCCAGAGCTGTGACTGTAGATGTAAGCGAGTTGCCTGTGCTGACGTGCGAACCCTGGATAATTCCGGACACGACATCGGGAAGGGTTTTGACCAGGGCGTAAAAAATGATGCAGAAGCCGACAGTCACAGCAATCTGCACAAAATCAATTTCTTCGGCGACCTTCAATTCACGAATAAAACTTATGCCCACTCCCATGACAAGCTGCATGGTCATGAGCTTGAAGGCCACGGCGAAAATGTATTTGAGCGTATTGACGGCGTAGTCCCGCAAGAATGACGTTGCGCCAAGCCCCAGCAGAATGGAAGACGCGCACATGGCCACGCAAACTTCGCATTTGATAAGAATGATCTGCATGGCAATGAGCGCAAAACAAACAACAATTGCAAATCCTGCCAAGACAAGAGGTACAATGTATAACGGATTACGAATGCTAACTTTTTCAAAAACGGCCTGTGCCAACTCCAACCCGACAGTGAAAGGCTCATCAGAGGCATCAACCAGTGTTGTTGCTTCTCCAGCAATGGATTTTAAGCCGTTGATAATGTTCCAGCTCCAGGTATTGTAATTGTTGATGACGGCGAGAAAGAAGCCTGCTGTCAGCAGTACAAGGCAGAAATTTTTGATCGTGTCTTTCATATCTGATGCGCCAATGGCCGATTTAATGCCTAGCCAAGCCACCTCAAGGACCGCGCACCAATAAAAAAGCAGCTTGGCATATTTGAGCATCACCTGCTCATAGGTCTTTAGTTTTTCGTAAAAAGTGTTTACAATACGAGAAACGATAGTCGCATCTGATGCGGCCAGAACATCAGCACTCCAAAACACAATGCAAAGGAGTAGAACAATGAAAAAAAGGGCTTTTCCCCTTGTAGCAATCTTTTTCTTGAGCATGGCGGCTGCACCTGCACCTTCATACGCTTTTGATTTTTATGGTTGCTGGAAGGCAGACAAAGAAAGAAAGTCTGATTCATTGATATGTTTTTCAAAAGAAAGAGTTACGTTTATAGACATGTTGAGCGGAAAATCTAAGAAAGAAGTATTTCCCGACCCTATATATAAAGAGAAAGATAAAAGTTTTTTTCTTGTCATTCCCAGCACCTTCGCAAATATAGAATTTCTAATAAACGAGGATCAAAGCATTTCAACGATAGATCCACAGGCTATCGGAAGAAAAATCAGATACATACAAATCCCCTTAGAAGAGGCAAAAAAACTTCTGAAGTAACACGCAACTAAAACGGATCAGGATGGGGTGTAGTTTCCAACCTTCTCTTAAACATGGCGCGGTGCATTTCCTGCTCCATCTGAGCTTCCTTTTCCGCTTTTTCCTGGCTCGCCAGATCCGATTGAATCTTTGTTGCGATAAGTTCACGGAGCTGGCGAGCCTCCTGAATCTGCAAGGCAGTGAGCTGGTTCCCGGCCATGAGGGCCTTCTGCTGACCATCTGGAGCTGAAAGCAGTTCGTTCATGTATGCCTCCAGTTCGCCGGACTCTTCTAGCTCCTTAAGTTGCTGCCCGGAGAGCTGAAACGTCGCTCTGGTGGAATCGTCTACCCGGCGACTCCAGTTGTCCCAGCTGGTCCGGTACGTCGTGCCCCCCTGGGTAAGCATGCTTCTGGGCATAGAGGCCAGATTTTTCAGTTCGTCCTGCGTCTGATATAGGCCGTCAAATACTTTGCCAAGCCCAGTCACATCGTTGCGCATTGTGTTCAACGCACTGGTAATTTTTCCTACCTTGGAAAGTTCAGACGATATTTTGCCGACAAGGCGTGCAGGAAGCATCACAGTATTCTGTACCATATTGGTGTACTGCGCGATATTCTGCTGCACCATTTCAAGCTGCGCGGCGGTTTGTTGTATGGCTTCATCATATTCTTTAAGCATGGTCTGCAATTGCTGAATATTTGTTGCGCGTTCAAGCATCTGCACAACTTTTTCGCTGCAGTTTGTGCAATGCACTGTGTATGCCAGACTTTTGACAGGGAAAAATGCAACAACAACAGCCAGAACAATGGCTTTCATGATATCCTCCATATCAAGCGGCATTGCGTTCTTTGAGCCATACCTGCGGCCAGTCCGCTCCGTATTCAGCCCTCAGTGATTTGATTCTGGACAGGGATTCTTTGTCGGATACCCCGACAAAAGAGAGAGCAACAGGGCCCAGGCCCAGCTGAAAAAGCCGTCGGCCGGCCGGGCTGACCATGTAGTAATCCCGCTTGGGCGTGGCCGAAGAAATGATGCCGATCTGGCGGTCATTCAGCCCGCAGGAGCGGTAAAAAGCGTATTCATCTTCGTCGCGGGCCATACGATTGGGCAGAAAGATTTTCGTAGGGCAGGACGACAGAATAACGTCCATGATACCGCTGGTCCTGGCATCAGAAAGACTTTGCGTGGCCAGAATGACCCCGCAGTTCTTTTTCCGCAGCACTTTAAACCATTCGCGGATCTGCGCGCGGAAAACAGGGTGGCCGAGCATGACCCAGGCTTCATCCAGCATCAGGAGTGCGGGCTTGCCGTCAAGCGCCTTCTCAATCCTATGGAAAAGATAGGTCAGGACGGGGATAAGGTTCCGGTCGCCCTTCTTCATCAGCTCTTCCATCTCAAAAACCACAAACTGGGATGAACCCAGATTGTCCGTCCTTGCGTCCAGCAGCATACCCATGGCCCCTCGCTGGGTGTAATAGGACAGAGCCTGACGTATGGAGATGTCCTGCACGGTGTCCATGTAATGGGACAGAGTACGCATGTGCTCCGGCTGTGACGCCAGGCCTGCCATGGCGCTGTGTATGGCCTCACGGTGAGCCGGCAGCACCGTCATCCCCTGGAGCTCCAGCAGGCCCTCAATCCAGTTTTCCGCCCAGGCCATCTCCGTATCGCTCTCGTGGATGCGTTGCAGCGGCGTAAAGCAAAGGCTGTCCTCCGTGGCGATCTCGTAATGGTCTCCGCCTGTGGCAATACACAGGGGGAAAAGCGATTCTCCTTTGTCAAAGGCAAAAATGCGTCCATGCTCATAGCGCAGGAATTGCGCGGCAATGGTGGCCAGCAAGGTGGATTTGCCGGCCCCTGTGGGGCCGAAAATCGCCGTGTGCGCCAGATCTCCGTCGTGCAGGTTGAACCAGAACGGCGTGGAGCCGTCAGTCAGAAACACAGCCAGGGGTGGAGAATCCGGGGGGTAAAACGGACAAGGGCAAACCGGATGCCCCGTCCAGGTCGTTTGCAGGGGCAGCAGATCCGCCAGGTTAAGCGTAGTCAGCAGTGGCCGGCGCACATTGGCGTAACCGTTGCCGGGTAGGCTGCCCAGCCAGGCTTCCAAAGCGTTGATGGATTCAATGCGGCAGCCAAAACCCTGCGTCTGGATAGCGCGACGCAGTTCGCGAGCGTTGTCTTGCAGCGCATTTACGTCACCGTCCATCAAGATGATGCTCGAAGACAGATAGCCAGCCCCGACGGTGCCGCCCTGCACTTCCGTCTTAGCCACTTCGGCGTCCTCACGCATGATCATCGCATCGCGGTTTATCTTGGCGTTGGGATTATTGAAAAACTGGTCCATAAAACCGACAACACGCTGGTTCCAGCCCTTCACGAACTGGGTTATTTCCTTCTCGGCATCATATTGATCCAGGCAGATAAAGCGTGTGGAGTAGCGCAACTCAAAGGGCATGGAGTCCAGTGCTGCGAACATGGCGGGCCAGGATTCCTGCGGCAGGCCATCAATGGAAAGGACTGCCAGATGTTTTCTGTCCAGTCCGTCTTCCAGACGGGGAATCAGGCCACCGACCAGATCGCGACTGCCCAGCAGAGCGTCCAGGTACATGGGCGTGGCCGGCACCCTCACGGGCTGGATGACTCCGGAAACGCAAAACTGCAGATGCGCAAGAAGATCAGAATGAAAAAACGGACTGTCCGAGCTGTCGTATAATTCATATTCCTGCAAACGATTCATAGCCAGGATTGCGGAGCAACCATCTTCAATTTCCAGCAACGTGTCTTTGAATGTTTTGAGCCCTTTTTCAATGGCTGACAGAGTTTCGACGCCAACTTTGGCCGCACCAGCCATTTTGGCGACATGGTAGTTTGGCAGATAGGTGACGGTTAAAAATGCCGAAGTACGATAGCAGCACTGCCCTTCGCCAAAGAACGCCCGCCGTTCGTCTTCAATGGCTTGCGACACGGGGTCGCAAAAATGTGAGCGGGAAGCGTCAGGATACGCCCGTTCCTGCGTGCGGCAGGCGTCCACATGAAGCATCCAGCCTGTGCCGAGACGGCATATGGCATTGCTGAATTGTTCTGATACGAAAGCCAGATCTTCAGGCGTCGAGCTGGCTGTGTCCTCGCCGCGGATCTCCCAGGCGGCCAGGAAGGAGCCGTCTTTCTGGAGTATGATGCCCGGTTCGATCAGGGCTGCGTAGGTCAGCAGATCAGGCAGGCCCTTGGCCTGGGACCGAAAATCCTTCAGCTGCAGCATTATTTGTTCCCCAGAATGTTCCTGACGTGTGTTACAATGGCGCGCGCGTATGCCCTGCCCCGCTCCGGATTGCGGTGCAGCGGCGTGTGGTAGTACGCGACGGCCTTCCAGTTCAGTCCGTGGCGTCTGATTTCCTGGGCCAGAATCCAGACGCCGATTCTGACATTATTGGCCGGCTCCAGAACCTGTTCCAACGGCCAGCCGTATTTTCTGATCCAGTAAACATTGACCTGCATGACGCCCACATCGAAAGACCGCCCGGCACGCAACGCCCACTGCGCATATCGCAATGCCTCATCTTTGGAGCGCGGCCGCACGTCGCGGCCAGAAATGTTGATAATCCAAGGATGCAGGCCGCTTTCCTGGCGGGCTATGGCCAAGGCCAGTACTTTGGGCACCTGATAACGGGCGCACGGATCGTCAAACAAAGGGTCAAGCGCCTGCTGGCGATCCTGTAACGCAGCGGCATGCACTGACGACAAAGAGCAGCAGCACAACATCAAGAGAAAACACAATGTCTTCATAACAACTCCTATGGTGCTGCCTGCTTTACACAGCTTGTCATAACCACAATGCGCCCGTAGTCGCTCGCCGGGTACACCCAGCCGGAATCGTCGCCGTCAGTACTCAAGGTCTTGTCAGGTGTCTGAACGCGCATGTGAACCTGCCATTCCGTATCCGAAAGGGATGTGGCCCAGGTCTGAAAAGAAGTCAGGGGCGGCGCTTCCGGCCCGGCTTCCGCAATGGAAGGAGATGTGAAGATGGCCGGAGACGTGCCAGTGCCGGAAGCGCAGGACGGCTTGGATATCTTGTCCCCGTTCCTGGCCAGCACAGCTGTCTTAAGCAGAGTCGAATTCCCCGAATCGCCGATGATCTCCAGCGAATTGTTCCGGCAGAGATACAGTCCCTGGATCTTGTCCAGGAATACCCGCCCCTGATCTTCCGGTGCCGTGCAGGATTCGCTGGAGATTTCCCGCTCTTCAAACTGGAGTTCTGAGACATTCCGGATCGCGTGGTTCGTCATGTCCAGTTCGGTCTGCATGGCGTTGAGCTCATCGTGTCCGGGCACGGCAACGCGATACAGATAATCCTGCCCCAGAGCCGAAGCGTCGAAGCTGGTCAGCGCTCCGAGATGCCCGGCTCCGGGCGAGGGCACCCCCAGAGCGGCCAGGGACAGGGACCACCCACCACCAGAGCCCTGAAGCGTATCCGCACTCTGGTCAGGCACGTCGCCGGTGGGTACGAACCCCCCGGTTCCGCCCAGAAGGGCCGCTGCGCCGGGAACAGTAACGTTAAGGAATCTGCTGGTGGCCGCAGCCCTGCCGCCTGTAGTCAGCACAATGGCGCGCAAATGGCCGCTGGTGGAATCTTTGCGGATATAAATGGCGTAAGACTGGCCCCAGACATTACGGTCCTGAAAGCCGGCGGGAAGCAGTCCGTCGCTGACCAGATCCGCCACGGAAAGCGTGGGCCCGGAAGAAGCCGTGGCTGAACTGAGATTAGTCTGGTGCTTGCGCACATAATCGGCAGAAGCTCGGCTGACCAGGGCCAGATGATCAGCCGCCTGCCGTTTTTGCGTGTCCGCAAGGCCCATGGCCATCATATCCGCCAGTTTGGGCAGCAGGATGGCCATAATCAGCAGCGCGCCAATGACTTCAATAAGTTTCATGGCGTTACCTCACAGCGACGACGCTGACCAGGCTGTCGGCTGGAATAAAAGCCGGCAACGGCGTCAGCCCGTCCGGTGTCAGCCGCCCGTTTTCCGCGCGCCCCACAGCCAGACTGCCTCGAAAAAGTTCCCGGACGGCCGCTATCTCTTCCGCCGATGCCGATCCGTAAACGTAGCAGCGCCCGCCGTTCACGCGCGCGGCCCACGACCGCAGGGCGCGCCAGCCGTCGGGCAGATCCAGCGCTGTCTGGGAAACGGTCCCGTCGGGCGGATTGTTCCGATGGACATAAAGAAAGGCCGCATTGCGGTAGATGGCGTAGTTCAGCGCTATGGCCCGGACTTCAGGGCTATAGCCATCCCTGCGGCCAGCGGGCGCAGAAAGAACGGCCAGAACGCCGAGCAGAAGCGCAAGCACTGCAAAAATCTTCATATGCCCTGCTCCCCTTTGTGCGCGATCCGGGCTTTAAGCTCCCGCATATCGTCATTCAGCGTATGGAACTGGCCATCCCGGAGCTTGGCCCGGATGCCGCGAGATGACTCCTTGAACGGCAGGAGCAGGAACTGCGGCGAAGAAAGGCGGCGCTGGCCGTCCGAATCGTTTTCCAGGGAAAGATGAATGACCGCCAGCAGGGCGTCTGCAAGATTCTGCCGTGCGTTGTCCCCGTCCAGTTCGCGCGCCCAGTTGACCAGACGGTCCAGCGCTGTGATCACGTCCTGGCCGTGGATGGTAGCCACGACGAGCTGCCGGCTGGATCCAAGGGCGATGCGCAGGGCTTCAAAAGCAGCATGCCGCGTCCGGATCTCGCCGATGAAGATGATGTCCGGCGAGGCGTAGCGATGGGCGCGTTCTATTTCCTGAGCCAGTTCATCGTCGCTGCTTATTTCCGTCTGGAAGCAATACCCGCCGGAGCCCCAGCTGCCGGCCAGGGGGAGTTCCGCCGGATTCTCGAAGGTCACTGAATGCCCTCCGTACAGTTCAAGGCGTCTGGCCACAAAGGCGCTGGCCGTGGTCGTCTTGCCGGAGGCCTGCGCGCCGGAAAACAGCACCAGCCCTTGCCGCTGTTCTTCAGCAAGGAGCCACGAACAAAGCACACCCAACAGGCCAAGGGATTCAAAAGACGGCACGGCATCGGCAAGACGCCGCAGAAACCAGTTCCGGCGGCCGTCAACATCATCAATCCGCGCCACGCGGTATGTGATGTCACGATGCCGGTAGCGCATGGCCATCTGCTCATGCCTGCCCAGCAGGGCAGGCAGCTCCGCCACTTCCTGAGCGCAGTCGTCCGGCACTGGTACAAGCTGCGTTCCGACTCCGGGGCAACCCTTCAGGCGCGCGGTGCCGTCTGGAAACAGCAGCAGATCGTTGAACTGCAGATCGGCCAGACTCATAGTCAGCGGGCCTCATACGTTATGGTGTTGCTTGTCGTGCAGGAGGACACGATGTCCGCCACCGTATTCTCACTTCCCAGAGCATTGCCGTTGACGCTGACCGAGAGCCAGGCGTCCGTCTGAAATTTGGCCAGCTGGGTGCATTCGTCCTGAGGGATGCCCGACAGCTCGATGCTGAAACTGCCGTTGGCGTCGTTGGTGGACAGGTTGATTTCCCCGCCCCAGGGCGTTTTCAGAACGCTGCCCTTCTGCAGATTTTTGGGCACTATCCCGGCCTTAATGGCCGTTTCGTTGTCCAGTCCGCTGTAATCGGCAGCGCCTGAAAACAACTGCTGTATCTGCATGCGCATGGTCACTATGTCCTGTTCCAGAGACACGACCTTGCTTTTGGAAAATCCGGAGTTCAGATACACGGCCGCGCCGGCGATGACGACCAGAGTAATTAACAGGCCGCCAAGCACTTCCATCATATTCATTACAGAATCCCCATCGTTTGCGTTGAAATCTGTGATTGCAGATCCATGACCGACATGGCGATCAGAACCATCTGTCCTATAATCAGCAGTAAAAATATTATATTGAGCATTCGCGCCTTGCGCTGGATTGCGGCAATGCCTTCCTGAAGCCAGTCGCGGGCAAAATCCTGAAGCTGATCCTTGAAGTGCGGCAGACCGGCAAAGACGCGGAAGTCGTCAATCAGCTCCCGGTCAGGGAAATCCAGACCGCAAAGGTACATGGCCTCGCCGATGTTTTCCCCACGCCCCACCTGGTCGTTGATGGCCAGGATCCGTTCGCGCAGGTATGGGCTGGTGTTTTCAGAGGCCAGTTGCGTATGGAGGATGTGTGAAAGCTGCATGCCGGAACGCATCAGCGTCGCCAGCGTGAACAGCCAGACGCCCCCTACGGTCAAGCGGTACATGGACCAGGGCGGCAGCCTGTCGGCCAGCCTGCGGAGCGGTCCGGTCCAGAGCGGCAGCGTGAGCACGAGCGCGACGCAGCCGCCAGTCAGCAGAACAAGCACCAGCAGGCCGCCCCAGGACGCCGTAAATGCGCTGACCACATACAGGCCACGCGCAAATCCGGTCCACTTGTCAGGATCGGACAACTGCGCAAGCTCCGGCATAACGTACAAGGAAACCACGGCCAGCATGCTCGCCGCCAGAAACAGCAGGAAAAGCGGATAAGTCAGAGCGCTGGCCACCGCCCCCACGATCTTGCGCCGGGCATCCAGCAATTCGGCCGCCATGAGCAGACCATCCTGCAGCTTGCCGGCCTTCTGGCCGGAGGCGATCAGCATAATCTCTTCCGGCGAGGCAAATCCGGTCAAGGCTGTGCCCAGGTTGTGGCCATTGCTGATGTGTTCCAAAATGCGGCCGAAGATTCCGGCCAGGGTCGGATTGCGGCGCTGCGCCTGGTCACGCAAACTGCGCAGGCTGTCCTTGAGCGGCTGACCGTAACGCGCCTGCATGGCCAGTTTTTTCCAGGTTCTTACACGCATGGGCGCGTTGAAGGACAGGCGGGCTATGCTTTCCTGAATATTCATATTACGCCGTCCTGGACTGGTCGAAAAACTTGTTGAACGTCCAGGGTACACCCAGGCGGCTTTCCGCCCGGACAGGATCCACAAGACCCTGGCGGACGTGCTGCAGGGCGTGCTCAATGTAGGTCATGCCGCCCTTTTCTCGCCATGCGGCGTGGGCTTCCGTCAGCCGGCCGGCGCGCAGCAGGCCCAGGATGTCCATGTCCAGCACAATGACTTCCGCGGCTACGGTCTGGTTCATTAGGCCGGAAAGGCAGTGGGGGCAGCCCTCATAGTTCTGGACAAAAATGCCCTCATGCGTGGAATCGCCCTCAATCTCTTCCAGCTCCATGACGCGCGAAAGGCGCTGGTACACGTCTTCAGGGATATGCATGCCGCGCGCTGCGCGGCTGATCTCTCGCCAGGGAATTTTGCAGTGCGGGCAGAGTTTCGGGATGAGACGCTGATATTCCAGGCCGGCCAGCACGTTGGGATCGCAGAGCACGTCCAGAGGATCCCTGTAGCCCGCAGACCGCAGAAGCGATTCAAAGCGGGTCACGATGCCGAAACCGTTGTTGGCATGCAGCGTCGCCCAGACGGACTGCCCGGTCAGCGCGGCGTCGATGGCCGCCACAGCCGCTTCCGGGTAACGGATCTCGCCGATCATGAACACGTCCGAATCTGAGCGCATGCCTCCGGCGATGGCATTGATGTAGGCAGCCGCACGACGAGCGCGGTCATAATCGCCTTCTGCCTTGGTCGTTACCTTGATCTGGTTCACGTCGCGCATGTAAAATTCCGGCGGATCCTCCACGCTGTGGTAGGCTTTTTCAGGCGCAGTTTCTGTCTGCGCCTCCATGGTGTGTTTCAGAACGGTGGATTTGCCGTGCCCTGTGGGACCGGAAATCACTGTCAGGCCTGTCCGCTTGGTCAGAAAATCCATGTCCCGGCACTGGCTCTGCGCGAAGCCCAGGGCCGTAAGCCGCTCTTCAAGGGTGCCGGTGGCTCTGGTGGAGTCATACAGAAGGCGCAGAGCCATGAACGTGCCTGTGCCGCTTTCGGCGTGAGCGCATTCGATGGGTTCGGTATGAATGCGCACAGAGTGCACGCCTTCCGGCAGGTAGTCCCGCTTGACGATGCGGCCGTCCTGACGCTCTATGGCGTTGAACGAAGGCGAGTCTGCGGACTGGCCGAGGATGCCGTAGATTGTGGAGATCATCTGCCGCCCGGTCTCCGCCTCCATCTGCGAATCCTCACGCAGGAGGCCCAGCACGCGGAATTTGATGCGAGTATATGTGCCGGTGTCCACAATATGGATGTCGGATGCCCCGGCCTTATGGGCGCGGGCAATCAGATCTATGGCCATCTGCTGGATTTCGTTCTGCCCTCTGGCGCGACGCACGGCGAATTTAGCGTAACTTCGTTCAAATTCACTGGGCTTGTGAAACTCCAGCTTGGCTATGCCCCGTCTGCGCAGGCGGGACACCAGAGCCACCATGTTCAGATCGCCCTTCAGGTCTGCGGAAATGTGCAGCACGCCGTCGATCAGGGCTACCTTGCCGCGCACTTTTTCCGAAACCTGCTCAAAATCGTCGAAGAACAGAGCCTCGGGAGCGCTGTTGGCCGCGCGGTTCCTTGCATTGTCATTCATAATGGAGTCCCTACTCAAAAGGCAAAGAGCTGATTTTTCCGCCCCGGCGGACAGTTACCCCGTGCCGGGATATGCTCGTCACTACGGCGTCGCCCAGACGGGATCCGGGACGCACAACGACCTGGCCGCTGCCGGTGCGCACCGTGGCTGAAAGCTGCCCGCCCACTCCCTGGACGGACACCACGCGCAGTCCCCCGCCGGACCGGCGTTCAACGGCGGCAGGCGCTGGCGAAGACGCCGCAGGCGGCGTCAGGGCCGGCAAAGACAACGGCACAGCCGGCGCGCGCAATGCCTCCTCTTTTTCCTTGCGCAGCTTTGCAATGCTGGCCTCAAGCCTCAGCTCCTGTTCTTGAGCCTGCAGTTCCGTGATCCTGCCCAGGCGGCCGGCGACGGCCTGAGCAATAGTGTTCGAGACTGGAACCGCGTCAGGAATTCTGCCGGCATCCTTCTTCCCGCTCGCCGCTTGCGGCGCGGATTTCTTTTGAACGGGCGCGGCGACCGCAACAGACGGCGGCGTGGGCGAAGACGAGAACCGTCTTGCCGCCAGCAGCCCGGCAAAAGCCAGGGACAGAGCCAGCAAAACACCCCAGATGATTTTTGCTCTTTTGGTAACCCGCATAACCATCCTCACTTTTCCTTGACGTAAACAGCGCCGTAGAGCGACCATGTGCCGTCCTTGACCCGGATCTGCTCCAGCGTCAGGCCCGGCAAAGCAGACAGCGCGCGCCAAAGCTCTTCCTGCAACAAAGAACCGGGAACGGCTTCAAGTATCCACTCTCCCTTGATCCAGGGGGCCGTCAGCTGCACCCTTTCAATGCTGCGGGTTTCCGGCTTCCTGAACGTCAGGCGCAGCCGTGAGCCTGCCTGTTGGGTGATTTCGTACAAATGTCGTGTCACGCCTTCGCGTGTCAGCAGATCGGGATAGTGTTGCCCCGTGCGCGGGGTACGGCCAGAGGCAAGCGTCAGCCGGGATACGGCCACTTGCGGCGTTTTCAGGGATGCATGCGACGGCAGCAGCAAAAATGAGGCCTGAGGTTTGTGAGCCCAGACGATGCTCATGGCCCTGCCTGAGCATGAAGCCTCGGAAAGCTGCCAACCGTTGACTACCGTAGGCTGAGCCAGTAACGCTTCCATGCAGGGCACAGCCACGTCCATAGCCAGCGGCGCGTCGGTCCATGTCTGGTCAAAATGATTTTCAGGATGGGCCAGCAGTTCCAAGCGGCGCTGTTCCTTGTCTAATCTGGCCAACCGCGCAGCCTCCAGCGAAGCCTGCTCAGCCTGGCGGTCCAGCCATGCGTCGATGGTCAGGCCGATGCCGAGCAGCAGACCCAGACCGGCCGCCCCCAACAGGACGGCTGGCGAGACGCGCCTGGAAGTCCCTTCAAGCGGTTCAAGGCAGCCGCGACGGCGCAGCGCTGCGCCCACGCCGACGTGCAGCAGAGGCTCCAGCCAGGCGAGGCTCCGCACCGGATCGTCAAATGTAACAACCTCGGCGATGCTGTTGTCCAGGAGCTCATTCAGGCTCTTCAGCTCCTGTGCTGCCTCCTGTCGCGTTGCATACACGGCGTCGCCCTGGCCCACGTTCTGACCGTTCTGACGGCCGATAACCCACCAGAAGGCCTCCCCCTGCACGTCTGTCAGGGCAAACAAGCCAAGAAAAGACGGAGGAAGCGAGATAAAGGCCGCCAGCGAACGGGCCTTTGTCCAGTCTTCCGGACGCCCGCCGCTCGCGCCGAACCCATATAAACGGCGCTGGACGGCAAGCATGTCGAATGACGCATCAATTTTTCTCGCCAATTCCAGGAGCTGAGGACGAGAGAGCTTTTCCATCCTGGTAGAAGACCAGTCCAGACCCACGGCCCAGGGACGCTTGTTGATGATGACCATACGCATGACATTAATCCTCAGTCCCGCCACCAGCGGATTCCACTTCGATGGTTATGACCAGCAGCGTTCTTGCGTACTTTGCCCCACTGCCGAAATTGAGCAGGCCCAGGCTCTTAGACAGCTTCTGTGTCTGGTCCTGAAATCCGGCCAGCACCAACGTCTGCCCCATCTGCATGGTAGACCGCTGGCTGAAGGCGCGGGTGGACGTTTTGGGCAGCTGAATCGTCAGGTCATTGGTCGAATATTCGCTCAGCTCGTCCAGGCTGGAAAGGTTGATGCTGTACTGGAGCAGTACACGCCGCCGGTCCAGGATGTGCGGTATGACCGTCATGGCAAAACCAGTGGTCACTTCGCCAGGGGTGATCTCCGTAGTCTGACCGTAATCGGACTGGGACGTGGACGAGCCCGCGATATAGTTGATGCGCTGGATGGCCTGGATGGGCACGGGCTGGTTTGAGAGAATCAGTCCGCCGCCTGATGTGACCTGGGTGGCGTTGCCCCAATCTTTCAAGGCCTTCAGTACGCCCGTGGAGTTCTTCAGCTTGCCGGAAACCACGGTCGCCGTGGCCGTGCCCGCGCCCCCCAGTGCCGAGAGGCTGCCGGCAGCCACAGAAATGGCGTCATTGGCGAAGAGAACCTGCAAGTCCAGGCCCGCCTCGTTTTCATCCGTGACTTCCAGCGCCCACACATGCGCCGTCAACGCCACCTGCCGCGACAGGCGTTTATTAATTTCCGCCACATATCCGCCGACTTGGCGGACATTTTCAGCACGGTCCCGAACAGTGATTGTGCCGGCAGCCTGGTTGCCCACCACACTGCCTTCCGGAGAGAGCAGGGCTTTGACGGCTTTTTCCATATCTGCCCAGATATCAAAGGCATATTGGGTGGTATTGGATTGCGCCGTCTGACTGGAAGTGTCGGAAGTAGCCACTGTTTGATTGACATTAGAGCCGCCGATGCTGGAGCGCGTGGTTTCCTTTGATTTATTGGTGATATTGTCCTTGTATTCGCGCTTGCCCGGTGCGCCCAGAATTGTGAATGTCCGAACCGTCAGACGGGAAAAGACAACGCTGTTCGTCCTGGAGTCATAATCCCAGCCATAACCGGAAGCGATGGACACATGGTCCAGCAGGCCGCGCAAGGTACCGTCATACGAAATATTCAATACCCGCGACGTGCCGGAACCGGGCACATTCAGCAGGTCCGGAAGATCCAGGCCGGTGTCGCTCTTCCCTTTTTTCTGGCTATCCGCGCCTCCCAAGGGCGCGGGGTCTACGCCCACCTGAACGGTCATAGGCGTCAGATCCGCAATGGTTGCGGCAATGTCCGCCAAGGTGCCACGCTTACGCAGCGTCACATGGGTATTGAGCGCCGCCTGGGATTGCTCGTCCGCCCGGATGGGCACGGCCTTCACGCCCACGTAGGGTTCGGCAACCACGTCCACCGCCCTGGAGCGCGAAAGCGTGGTAAAGTCCCGGCCCTTGGATTCTATGAGTTCCTGGTCCGGCGCGCCTTTATGAGCACAGCCGAAAAAAAGCGCTCCAAGAAGAAAAAGGGTTGTCTGCGCGGATATATTGAAAAATTTCATACCGCACCCCGGATTATACGCTTGCAGTAACATCTTTTTAGTGTTACTTTTTCATCATGATATTGAGCTTCAGGGACAGCCGCGCCGAGCTTTTGTTTCAGGGGGTTCGCATTCCCGGCCTGCCGCCGGACATCCAGCGCGCCGCCATGCGCAAGCTGAAAGTCCTGCACAGCGCCGTTTCTCTCAACGACCTGCGCGTCCCTCCCGGAAACCGTCTGGAAGCGCTTAAAGGGAACCGGGCCGGACAGCACAGCATCCGCATCAACGGCCAATGGCGGATATGCTTCGTCTGGAAAGACGGAAACGCTCATTCTGTTGCAATTGTTGACTATCACTAGGAGAACGCCATGAGTGACCGCATGCCGCCCGTACATCCGGGTGAAATTCTGCAGGAGGAGTTTCTGAAGCCCATGGGCATAAGCCAGACCCGCCTTGCGCTGGACACCGGCATGCCGCAGAGCCGCATTCAGAGCATTGTTGCCGGCAAGCGCGGCATCTCCGCCGACACTGCGGTGCGTCTTGCCGCCTACTTCGGCAACAGTGCGGAGTTCTGGCTCAACTGCCAGGTATCCTATGAGCTTGACGTGGTGGCATATTCCGGCAAGCGCGATGAAATCCTGTCTCGTGTGCATCCGCATCATCCCGTCCTTGCTAATGTTCCGACACTTCCATGACCTTGTTGCCCTGGTAGATGGTCACACGCAGGGCAAGGCCATTGGCCTGAAGAGCCGCGAAGAAGCTCTTCACCGCATCCACAAAGACACCGGAGAAGGTCGCGGAACTCCGCATTTCATAGTCGTTCTGGGCATTCCAGATCAGGCTGTAACCGGCTATAGCGGCCCAGCCCTCCATCAGGGCACGCAGCATTTCGCCCTTGTGGATCTCCCAGACAGGCACGGCCTCAATGGCCGTGGCGGCTACCGGCGTGGGGGCTTCGCTGGAAACCGTCGGTGTTGAGGGCGCTGGAGCCACTGGCGGCTCCGTTACCGGAGCGCTTGTTTCCGGGGAAGGTGCAGTCGGCATGTTAACCGGCGCGTATGCCACGGGTTCGCTGGGCTTGGGCTTTTCCAGCGTCAGTGCCGGCGAGGTCTGGGCGCGGCTGGGCAGGGATACCGGATCCGGCATGGGCGTGGGTGTGACGGCCTGGGGAACGGGCTGCCCTTCAGGAACGTCGGCAGGCGAGGGAACAGAGGAAGCTACGGGAATGATGCCAACAGGCGGCTCCGACAGGTAGACCGGAGAGCCTTTGGCCAGCGTCGTGGTGGGGGCGACTTGGTTCCAGCGGCAGAAATCCTTGACCGGAACGCCGCTGCGCCTGGCCACAACGGCGGCAGTAGCCGTTCTCCTTACGGGATATACCTTGACGCTGGGAGTAGCGGCCAGCATGGCCGCTGCGGATGCCTGATCCGGAACTGTCGCCATAGGCGCACGTTCCGGAAGCGGACGGGATTCCAGCGGGTGCTCTTCCGGCAGGGCATCTGCAAGAGGTGGTTCCGTGCCCGTGAAAACTTCGCGGGTGAAACTGAACATCTGCCCGTCGGAGCAGGCCACCTGTACATAACCCTGCTGGGGGGTGCCGTCGGCCTCCAGCGTGCCCAGCCTGTAGCTCACGCCAAGCCCGGAGCCGGAGGAAGCCAGAGCGAACCCGGCCGCCCGCAGCTGCTGTTCAAGCACGTCGCCGAACACGCCAGGCGCTCGGTCCAGGACCACAGGTGTATGTGCTGGCGCATGACGTCGGGCCAGCTCTTCCGCCGTGCGGGTCGCGAGAATGCGCGCGTCGTTGGCGTACGCCGCGCTCAGGCCGTCAAAGGACGTCTGTGCGGGACTCCGCAGAACGCAGCCGCCGGCGAGCAGAAGCAGACCGCAGAGCAACAGTGCGCTGGTGTTTATCTTCATGGCTTCATCGCTTTGTTTTAAAACCGCCCTGAGGCCGCCAGCAGCTTGCCTTGGCGCTGTAAAAATCCTGTTGCTTCACATGCCGCAGCCATACACGGCTCAAAAGCGGATCTGCCCTGGCCATGCGCCGGAGGATGAAAATCGCCAAGGTCCAGAAGATGGTCGCCGTCGCCGCGGAAACCAGCGTCATGCCGCCCACGCCTACAAGCAGAGCCATGAGGCTTGCAGCCATGGCAAGCTCGCGTTCCGCGCCCAGCACGAAGTTGTGCCGGTGCAACGACTGATGGACAGGAGCGCGCCGCGTTTCCATCAGATGACCGCCCCGGAAAAGCTGAATACGGAGTTCACCATGCTCCCCGCGAATGCGATGAAGGAGATGCCGAACACCACGGAAAGCAGCAGCTTGAAGCCGCCGCTTATATCATCCTTGTTCATGATGAAGATGATCCCGCAGATGGCCATGGCGGTGATGCTGATGTATTTGCCGGCTGGACCGGTTATGGTGTTGACCACCTTTTCAAGTGGACTGGAAAATTCCGTGATGCCGCCGCTGGCCAGAGTCGCTTCCGGGCAGAGTCCAAAGAAGAGGGCCAGCAGTATGAAAAAAGCCTTGTTACGCATCGTTTCCCTCCGTTCAGGCGGCGGAATAGAGGCGCCTTGTTTCATAGCGCCCTTCTTTCGCGTTGAATTTGTTGACGGAAATTATAGAGGCCAGACGGCGCGTGTTCTGCCGCGTCTTTTCCATGTAGATGATCATATCTATGGCCCGCCCGATTAGCTTCTGCTTGGGGCCGACGCCGGCTTCTTCAACCAGTTCTTCCAGACGTTCCAATGCTTCTTCCGCGCTGTCCGCGTGGAAGGTGCCGACGCCGCCCGGATGGCCCGTGTTCCACAGTTTCAGCAGCTCAAGAGCGGCCGCGTCCCGAACCTCGCCCACCAGAATCCGGCGCGGCGCATAGCGCATGCAGACCTTAGTGAGCTGGCGCATGCCGATGCCCGCAAGCTCGGAAGTGAGGAAAAATACGGAATTGGGCGCATGTGACTGCAGCTCTGCCGTGTCTTCAAGAATCAGCAGGCGATCGTGCGTGCAAAGTTCATCCAGTTCATGAATAATGGCGTTCACGAACGTCGTTTTGCCGCTGGAGGTGCCGCCCACAACGACGATGTTTTTGCGGTCCAGAATGGCGTGACGTATGATGGGCACGACTTCCGGCGCGATGATGCCCTGCTCCAGGTATTCCCGCATGGTTATGACCCGCGAGGCCTTTTTGCGCAGCGAAAACGACGCGCCGGGCCCCACCAACGGCGGGAACGTGCCCTCAAACCGTGAGCCGTCCAGGGGAAAGCTCCCTTCAACGACTGGATGCAGGGCGTCCACCGTCTGACCCAGGGCGCTGGCCACAAGCGACAATATCAGACGGCCCTGGGCCAGGGGCAGATCGCCGATGCATTCCTGCTCCTGACCATATTTTTCAATCCAGAGCCTGCCGTCGGGGTTAAGCATGATTTCAATGACGGACGCATCCCGCAGCGGTCCCATGATGAGGTCGCCGCAGTTGTATTCCAGGCTTTCCAGCAGGCGCTCATCCATGCTGCACCGCCTTCAGGACGAAGACCGCCACATTGATCAGAGCTGAAAGCGCCATGACGGCCGTACAAAGGTACAGGGACGTTTTGAAGCCGGTAAGGCTGGAGACAAACCCGGATGAGGCCTGCTGCAGGCCTTCAAGAGTCACGCCTGACAAAGTCTTCGACACGTCGGCCATGCTTTCTTCCACGCCTTTGACGTAAGCCGCGGTCTGCTCGCTCATGAACGCCGCCAGGGCCTTTTCGTGCTTTTTCTGGAGTTGTGTCTGAGCTTCCAGAAAGGCATTCTGGATCGTGACCATCATCAAGAGGGGATCATCCTTTGGCACAGCCATCTCGTGCTTTTTGGCCAGCAGCGCGCGCACGTCCTCCACGGAAAGACCAAAGCCATCCGGCAGTGCTTGCTGGCTGACAGCGGGTTCCGTGACAGAAACATCCGGCTGAACCTGAGCGATGTCCTGTTCATTGATTTCAGGAAAGTCATCACCCATTGATCTCGTCCTCAAGCAAAGCTCTCAGTTTATCGTGGAAGTCCTGATTTGCACATATGCGGCCAGCAACAGTCATAAGAATGGTTCCGAGATAATGCACAGAATGATTCTTCTCCCCCTCTTCAATATTCAATTCAGGGGAATATTTTACGGATATATCTATTTCTCTGGAGTTTTCGTGACCTGAAATGACAACGACACTTCGGAATTTTTTCCCATCATCACTTTTCATAACGCTGCTCCTAGCAAATGCCCGCCTGCTCAACGCAGGAAAGGATTTGGTTCCAGTAGCGCCGCAGGCGCGCCTTCACGGCTATGGAGGTGGAACTGGCGTTGATGCCGGCCTCAAAGCTCTGGCGCTTAGCAAAAAGCTCCTCAAGATCCTTGCCGATCAGCGCTTTATTGCCCTGGGGCAGCACCACAAGAGCGTGAAACTGCCGGGAATGGTTCTCGTAAATTTTGAACTCCTCAAAGCCTTTGCCGTCCACGGCAATGTCCCCGAAATACGGATTGAGCCAGACGACGATCGGTGAGTCCGGAAAGCCGACGCACATCCGCGACAGGCCGTGGAGCGTGTCGCCCAGAGCCTGGCCGCCCGTGACGATGGAATGGAAAAAAACCGTGTGCCCGGCTTCCTCCAGCAGCGCCAGGACGTCGTTTTCCTGCAGATACGCGCCCAGGGCGATGAAAGACGAAGCTCCGTTATCCACGATGACATGCGCTTCTTCCGGAGCCGTCACCAAGGCTTCAAGCAACACGTCAAATTTGCGCGGTTCAATGTTGCCGTCCTTCATCACGTCCAGCGAAGTCACGCTGAACTCTTTGAACGACGCCAGCGTCGCGTTTACAGGGTCCGTATCATAGGCAAGCACATCTTTTCCGAAATGCCGCAACGCCTGATAAAGCATGACGGCGATCATGGATTTGCCCACCCCGCCTTTTCCTTGGAGTATGAAATGTATCGTTGCCATGTTGCTTCCTGTTAAATGAGCCTTTCGTCAGAGAGTTCCTGCGTTTTGAAGGCCGCCTCGGCCTTAGAGGCCGGGGCCTGGGCTATGCGCGGGCCTTCATGCTTTTCTTCCTGTTTTTCCCTGGCTCCGCCGCAGTTCTCTGTGCTGTGGGCCTCTTCCCGCCTGCATTTTTCCGACGGCGTCTTTTTGCCTTTGCGGTGGCCGTCCTTCTGCTTTGCGTAAGCGCGGAACGCCCCGTAACACATGGTTATTTTCTTCTCTGTCCTGAGCAGGTCGTAGGCGCTCGCAACGGTGTAGCCCTGTTCCAGCAGGGCAACGACTTCCTGCTGCACCGCGTAGAACTGGACGCGCGCCATGCCGGGTCTAAGCCGCGGCATAGACGCCTCGCTGCCAGTTTTGCAGGAAAGGCAAAATGCCCGTGGTTATATTCTGGGACAGCTGCGCAACCGTCGGCGCTTTGCCGCGACGGAACAACGCAGACCACAGGCCCCAGGCCGGACCACGCTTTGTCTGGCCGTCTACAAAGCGGCCCAGCAGGGCCTCAAAGAGCGGGCGCGCCGCTTCCAATTTCGGATCCGGACGGCGCTGCGCCTCCAGGCGCTGCAGGCAGCGCCGAAGATCTTCTGCCTTTTTCGGTGCCAAAGGCGTTGCAGGTGCTGGCCCGCCGAAAGCCTGTGCCGATGTGGGGGTTTCGTAAGGCTCGTCCTGCCAGCGCCGGCAGCGCAGCCAGGTGCTGAGCAGGGGCACGCACCCGTTGCGCCAGTGTCGGTCATGGGCCTTGAAGCGCTCGACTATGCACAGCAGCTCATCAAGCATCGGCAGCTTGCGCGCGCTGGCCAAGGACAGGAAAATCCTTTGCGCCATGGCTTTGTCCTTTTTGACCGGCCAGGCGGCGAACAGGCGCTCAAAGGCAGCTGCTGCGCTTGAAGCCGGGCTATTTTCCCTTGGGGTGGGAAAAGAATCCCCCCTCCCCGACTCTGCGGGCAGAGGGTGACCCGCAGCCGCAAGGAAAGGCCTGCAAGAGGAGGCTGTCTTGCATGGGTGTGCGGCGGGAAGGGGGGAAAGGGGGGTATTATTCTTCTCTTTCTTCTTCTTATAAGAGGGCGCAGATTTTTCGCCCCCTATGCGCAGATTTTTCGCATGCGCAGACGCAGATTCTGCGCTATCCGCCCAGGTCGCCAGATCGGCCTCGGCCAAGGCGATATAGTGGCGCGCCCGCGGACTCAGCAGCAGCCGGTAAGCATTGCGCCCGTCCGACTGTTGCTCAATATTGATGTACTGAAGTGCTGACAGCCTTTTGAGGTGGTGCTGGATGGAGCGCACGCTGAGATCGCACAGCCGCGCCAAAAGCTGCTGCGGCAGCCCGCATATGCCTCTCGCGGAGTGTCGGGACAGCAGCACATAGAGAAACCGGGCATGGCTGCTGACGGCAGGATCATAACAGATGTATTCGGCAAAAAATTTGTCGCTAACCCGCAAAAAATGCGCAGAAGGAATCAGGGTTTCCATGCTTCGCCGCCTTCTTTTTCTGGCGGAAAAAAGGCAAAGAAGAAGCCCCCCAAGGCTTGACGCCTGGTCCTGCTGCGGGTATAGTCTCTTCAACGTTTGTGAGAGACTTCCCCGCTAGGGGCGGCCGCGCATTGTGTTCCAGCACAGTGCGCGGTTTTCTTTGGTCTTTTTCCTAAAAAGTTTCTGTCGTTGCCTCTGTTGCCGTTTCAGGAGCGTCGGGCGCTCCCGGTTCATCCGCATGCCAAAAATCCAGGAAGCGAATGCATCTGCAGACTACTTCCGTGACGTAGTGCGTGATGTCGCCCTGATCCACCCATCTGCGGGTTTTCAGGGCCCCTTCCACATAGACAAGACTGCCCTTGCCGATGCGGTCCGCGCACAGCTCCGCCACCTTGCCGTAGGCGATCACCTGGTGCCAGTCCGTAGCCTCAACGCGATCACCCTCGGCATTCCTGTAAGAGCCGTCAGTGGCTATCCGCAGCTTCGCAACAGGCGTACCGGTGGTTGCGGTATAGCGCAGCTCCACATCGTGTCCCAGGCGGCCAAGCAGCGTGACGCGATTGATCATGGACTTGCCTCCCCGTCTCGGTCAGGCCGACGCCGCAATCGCCTGGGCCGGGTACTGCGCAACCAGGCGCTGCTGCATCTGAGGGCTCAGCATGTGCTTGAATTTGTAGGCCGTGCGGATAAGAGCGCGCTTTTGCGCTTTGTCCATCTCCTCGATCAGAGTGCGAGTCATAAAATCCCGCACCGCCGGATCCTTGGAATCGCAGATGTCGTCCAGCAGCAACCTCTGTTCTTCGTTACGATGCCTCTTCATGTGATCCTCCTTGGGTCTTGGCTGCATCATCAGGCCGGAGCCGCCACGCTCCGACGACGGCCCCGGAGGGCCGTTTCGCTTGAGGCTAATCCTCGTCCAGAGCCGTATCGCTGTCTCCCCTGAGCCATGCCAAAGCATCCACGATTCCCTGTTTATAGCTCATTCCGGTGTTCCCTTCGTCCGCACAACACCGCAAGACAGCCTCCTCAATGCCTTCCAGGGCCCAGTTTTCCACACGGGCAATTTCAGTTTCAGTTCTTACGATTTGCATGTCACATCTCCATGAGCAGTTTCACGAGGAAGTATTCATTCAAGGCAGGGCTTCCCACTCTGTACCCTTTTGGGTAAAGAAGAAGCGGCCTGCGGATCGACAAAGCAGAAATGAAAAAGCCCCCATGCGCACGGGCAGGAACCCGGGTACGCATGAGGGCTTTCTGGGGAAAAGGCAAAAGCGTAGAGATTCGCCCAACAGAGCGAATTTCCACGCTTTTGTGAAGAGTGGCGTCACCAACGGGATTTGAACCCGTCTTAACGGCTTGAGAGGCCGCCGTCCTAACCGGATAGACGATGGTGACAGCGAGGTTTGTGTTTACGGATTACGCGCCGCTTTGTCAAGCGATTTTAACCTGAATCACAAAAAAGCGGGCATTGCCCTGCCGGCGCACCTGGTGCTATTATCGGGCTATTACGCAAAAGGGGGATACACATGCACCAGTTTGGGAGGGAGCTTACAGGCGCGCGTCGCGGCTTCGCTCCATGGTTTGGTCTGTTGCTGGCTACGCTCGCGTGCCTGATCCTGCTTCAGGGCTGCGGCGGGCGGCAGGCGCAATCCCCGCATCAGGCCGGCCTGCCCTCCTGGATGGGCACGGTGGAGGATCTGCGCCGCTTCCCGCAGGACTTGAACGTTTACGCCTCGCGCGCCGGAAAGGACAAACCGCTGTTTTCCGTGGCGGAGCAGAACGCGCAGGCAGCGCGTTTCATGCGCATTTACTTCGGTCCCTGGGATATGGATAAGACATCGGTGCGCAAACGCGACGCAGCCGCCATTTTCCACCGGGCGCGAGGCTTCCGGTACGCTGACGTGCGCTGGACGCAGGAGGCGTGGGACGCCATAAGCCGCAACGCGAACATGGGCGATTTCCCTTCCCGCAGTACACGGGCCATCACTGTGCGCGCCACCAATCTGAGGGAAATGCCTACCAACGAAACCCGTTTTTCCGAACCTACGCCGAACCCGCAGGCCAACCCCTTTGACTATTTTCAGTACTCTCTCCTTCCGGTGGGTACGCCGCTGCTTATTGCCCACACCACCAGGGACGGACAATGGCATTTTGTTGAATGCCCCATAGCTGCCGGCTGGGTGGCCGCGGCTGATGTGGCCGCCGTGGACGCAGGCTTTGCGCGCGCCTATCGCAACGGCCCCTTTGCCGCGGTGCTGCGCGACCAGGTGCGCCTTGCCGCAACGGACGGAAATGTGGTCACGGCCGGCATCGGCGCCCTGCTGCCCTTGCGGGGCGAGGGACAGGACGGCGAAGATCGGCTGCGCGTGCTGCTGCCGCTGCGCGGTCCTGACGGCATGGCTGGAGCGGATAGCGTGGCCCTGCCCCGCACGGACGCCGCCCCTTGGCCCTTGCCGCCCACCCCCGGCACGGTGGCCCAGCTGGGCGACCTTATGCTGGGCCAGCACTACGGCTGGGGCGGCATGTTCGGCCTGCGGGACTGCTCCGCTCTGACCCGCGACCTGCTGGCCCCTTTCGGCATCTGGCTGCCGCGAAATTCCGTGGCCCAGGCCCGCACGGGATCCGTTATGTCGCTGGAAGGCATGAGTACGGCTGAAAAAGAGGCCACAATTCTGCGCTACGGCGTGCCCTTCCTCAGCCTGGTGGGCATGCGCGGCCACATCATGCTCTATGTGGGCAATTACCGCGGCCGCCCGGCCATTTTCCACAATGTCTGGGGCGTGCGGGTCGTGGAAAACGGCGACGACGACGCCCGCCTGGTTCTGGGCCGGGCCGTGGTCACGTCCATTACGCCGGGCGCGGAATTGCCGAACCTGTACCGGCCCGTCACCTTTGCGGACAGGCTGCGCACCCTGTCCACGCCGGCGGATACGCTGCGGTGAGAACCCTGCAGCTGCGCATTCCGGCGACCGCGGCCGGGCAGCGCCTGGACCGCGCACTGGGGCAGGCGCTGCCAGACGTCTCCCGCGCGGCGCTGCAAAAGGCCATCCGGGCCGGGCTCTGCCGAGTGGACGGTCTGCCCCAAACAAGCCCGGACTGCCGCGCCCGTGCGGGGCAGGCGGTGGAAATCCTGATGCCAGAGGCGGATTCTCCCCTCCAGGCGGAGGAAGGCCACCTGGAAATCCTCTGGCACGACGAACACCTGGCGGTGTGCAACAAACCCGCCGGGCTCACCGTGCATCCCTGCCCTTCCTGCCCGGAGCATACGCTGGTGCAGCGGCTGCTGGTGCGGTTCCCGCAGCTGAGGAAGCTGGAGGGCCTGCGCCCCGGCATTGTCCACCGCCTGGACAAAGATACCAGCGGCCTTTTGGTCGTGGCCCTGACCGAGGCGGACCGCCTGGCCCTGAGCGCCGCCTTTGCTCGCCGGGCCGTGCACAAGGAGTATCTGGCCCTGGTGCACGGATGCCCCCCTGAGGAAGGCGCGTGCCGTGAACCCCTGGGCCGCCACCCTACCGTCAAGGTCAAGTGTGCCGTGCTGCCCGAGGCCCAGGGAGGCAAGCCCGCCCACACGGTCTGGCGGCGGCTCTGGAGCGCGCCGGACGGACGCTGCTCCTTGCTGGCCGTGCGCATATTTACGGGCCGCACCCATCAGATCCGGGTTCACCTGGCCCATGTGGGGTACCCCTTGCTGGGCGACCGCCTCTATGCGCCTAAGGATGTGCGGGCCCTGGCTCCCCGCCAGATGCTGCACGCCTGGCGGCTGGAATTTGCGCACCCTGTGGACGGCGTCCCCCTACGTTTTTCCTGCCCGCCTCCGGAGGACATGCTGCAAACTGTCGTAGCGGCCGGGCGTCGCATGCGGCGCGTGGTGGTAACGGGCAACCCCGGCAGCGGCAAATCCGCCCTGACGGAAGAGTTTGCGCGCGCGGGCATCCCCACCGTAAGCGCCGACGCCCTTGTGGCCCAGCTCTATGCGCCAGGCGGCGAAGCCGGACCGTGGCTGGCGCGTCTGGCTCCGGAAGCGAACATCCTGACGCCGCAAGGCGGGGTGGACAAGACTGCCCTGCTTGCCGCCATGCGCCATAGCCCCGGCCTGCGGCAAGAAGTGGAGCGCCTGGTGCACGCCTTGGTGCGTAAAGCCGTGGAGCAATTCTGGACCACGGCCGAGGCGGGCGGCGCGTCCTTGGCTGTGGCCGAGGTGCCGCTCTATTTTGAAAGCGGCTGGCAGGGCGCTTTTACGCCTGCACCGCTGGTGGTCGGCGTGCGCTGCCCGCGGGAACTGCGCGATAGGCGCATCCGCGCAACCCGCGGCTGGAGCGAGGACAAGCTGGAGGCTCTTGAATCCTGGCAGTGGCCGGAGGCGCGCAAGCTGGCCGTCTGCGACCTTGTGGTGGACAATGCGGGCGACAGGGAAGCCTTGCACAGCGCCGCCCAAAGGCTTGTCGATGACCTTGCGGCAGAAGCGCGGGCCGATGAAGCCCGCCGTACGCAGGCCTTTGCCGGCCTCTGGCGTGACCAGAAATGACGCCGCGGCGCGCCCTTTAACGATATTTCGAACTTAAGCATTTTTTTCGCGGGGTTCTTGACATTTTTCCTTGATAGGAGCTATAGCACCTGTAAATATAATAAACAATACCAACGAGTTTGAGTCGCCCATGCCGGACCTTCCGCAGCCCACAACCCTCGCCTGCGCCAACCCTTTGGTGCTGGCCCTGGAAATCACCAGCGCCGCCCTGTTGCACGACAACAAGGAGGAATTTCTGGCTGCCGCCTTGGCGACCATAGGGGAAACGCTGCACTGCGGGCAGGTGACGCTGGTTGAGCGGCAAGGCGAACACTGGGCTGCGCCGCTTATCTGGCAAAGCTCCGGATACGGCCGCACCTTGCCGGATCCCACACTGGAAGAGCTGGCCCCGGTGTTGGAGAGCTTCGACCAGCGCAAGGGCCTGGCTGTTGAGGCGGTGGATGCGCTGCCGGAAACGCCGCTCAAGGCTTTTCTTGCCCAACGCCAGGTGCTTTCAGCCTACTGCATTCCCATTATTCATGAAGGGGGCCTGTACGGGGGCATATGTCTTACCCGCAGGCGCCACCAGCAGGCGTGGTCGCTGGAAGAATCCAGCATCTGCCATCTCATGAGCAATATTCTGGCCATTGCCCTGCTCCACTTTCGGCTTTACAACAGGATCAAGCACAAGCACCAGCAGTTGCGCGACATTCTCAATGCCTTCAGCGAGCCCGTGTGCATTGTGGATATGGATACCTATGAAATCCTGTTCATGAACAAAAAACAGCAGGAAAGCGCGCTCGAACCCAACTCCAGGAGCAAAATCTGCTACCGTCGGCTGATGGGGCGCGCCGGGCCGTGCCCCTTCTGCACCAATGCCATAATCGCCAGGCAAGCGGGCACGCCCTACCAATGGACCTATACGGACGAGAAAAGCCAGCGTTCGTTTTCCGTGGTGGACAAAGCCATCCACTGGGACAACAACAAGCTGGTCCGGCTTTCCATTGCCACGGACGTCACAGATCTTCTGCACACCCAGCGCGAACGGCAGAAGGCGGTGATGGCCTCCCAGGCCAAAAGCGAATTTCTCGCCCACATGAGCCACGAAATCCGCACCCCCATGAACGGCATCATCGGCCTTACCCTGCTGGCCCTGCAATCCAATCCCAGCCCGGAACAGCGCGACTATCTGCAAAAAATCCGCACCTCGGCCACCAGCCTGCTGGGCATCATCAACGACATCCTGGACCTTTCCAAGATCGAAGCCAACAAGATGGTGCTGGACGAGGCCAACTACAGCCTGGACGACGTGCTGGAATTCGTCCACACTTCCATCCGCTTTCCGCTGGAGCAAAAAGGGCTTTCCTATGAATGCCGGGTGGACGACCTTGTGCCGCGCAAGCTCTGGGGGGACGGCCTGCGCCTCAAACAGGTGCTGCTCAATCTTTTGAGCAATGCCGTGAAGTTCACGGCCAGCGGGGGCGTGCGCCTGCTCATAACGATCGAGAACGGCAACAGCGAAGACTGCCTGCACTTCTGCGTACAGGATACGGGCATGGGCATCAGCAAGGAATACCAGCAACACCTTTTTGAACCCTATACCCAGGCCAGCTCCAGCATCAGCCGCCGCTTCGGCGGCACAGGCCTGGGACTGACCATCTGCAAACGCATGGCAGAGCTGATGGAAGGCAGCCTCTGGTGCGAAAGCGAGCTGGGCAAGGGCACCACCTTCCACCTGCGCCTCCCCTGCCGCCCGGCCCGCAATATCTATTGTCAGCCAGAGGAAGAGCCCGCGCCGCCGCTGCCGGACCTTCTCCGGAACCGTCGCGTGCTCCTAGTGGAAGATAATGAGATCAATCAGGAAGTGGCGAGGGCCATGCTGCTGCAGGCCGGCCTGCGCTGCGATCTGGCCCAGAACGGCAGCGAAGCCGTGCGCATGGTGCGCTCCACAGCCTACGACCTGGTGCTTATGGACATTTACATGCCCGTCATGGACGGTCTGCACGCCACCAGGGAAATCCGCCGTTATCTGGAGCAGCGCGGCGGCGGCCATTTGCCCATCATTGCCATGACGGCCATGACCCTTCCCGAAAACGTGGAGGAAATGATCGCCGCCGGCATGGACGACCACATAGCCAAACCTTTCAACCAGGCCGTCCTGCGCAAGAAGCTCAGCCGCTGGCTGCAGTCGGCCGCCCAAGCCCATGTCTCCGCATCCTAAGATTCCCAAAACCAACGCCGCCCGCCTGCTGGAAAACCTGGGCATAGCCTTTACACTCCACAGCGCGCCGGTGGACGAGGCCGATCTTTCCGCCGTCGGTATGGCCCGTAAGCTGGGCGTGCCGCCCCAGTGCGTGTTTAAAACTCTGGTGGCCAGGGGCGACAAAACCGGCGTGCTCATGGCCTGCATCCCAGCCCCTGCGGAGCTGGACCTTAAGGCTCTGGCCGCCGCTTCCGGCAACAAGCACGTCGCCATGGTCCCCCTCAAGGAGGTGCGTCCGCTCACCGGCTATGTGCGCGGGGGCTGCTCCCCCCTGGGGGGCAAGAAAGCCTACCCCGTTTTTCTGGATGAAAGCGCCGCGGGGCAGGAGGCCATTTTTGTCAGCGCCGGGCTGCGCGGTGTGCAGCTGCGCCTTGCCCCGGCGGATTTGCTCCTGGCCGCGCACGGCGTGTACGCGCGCTGCGCAAAAATCACTTCCCCCGCTCCCGCCGACAGGTAAGTCCTTTTTACTATGGCCGTTCCGCGCCCCGGCTTTTCTTTGTCTTTTGCTACGTTTTTCCGTTCATATTGACATCCGGAGCGCTTTGCGTACTTTGAAAAAAGTACGCATTGCCATTTTACGCCGTAGCCATTGCGGCGTTCTCCTGCCGCGCGGCACGCCACCGGCCTGTTTCCACCTCCGGAGCTGCTATGAAAAACCACAATCTGTTTCTGACGCTGGTTCTTGTCACCTTCCTGCTGCTGTTGGGGGTCTGGATACTTTCCTTTTTCCGTTCCAGCGTAGCCGTAAAACGGATATCGGCGACGCAGCCCGCGTCGGCCGCGCCCACGCCCTCATCGGCTGCAGGCCCTCAGGCCTTGTTCAATCCTCCCCGCCCTGAGGACGCGCCGGAAAAAATCCGGCCCCAGGTGCTGCTGGGCTACAAGATCATGACTGAGACCCAAAAGTACGCCACAGGCTACGCGGGCAACGCGCTTTCCTGTTCCAGCTGCCATTTTGACGGCGGCCGCAGCCTTGAGAGCATCCCCCTGGTGGGGACGGCCGCCACCTACCCTCAGTACCGCAGCCGCCAGAAGTACACGACCGACCTGGCCCTGCGGGTGCAGGACTGTTTTGAGCGCAGCATGAACGGCAAGGCCCCGGCTCTGGACAGCCAGATCATGCAGTCCCTGCTGGTTTATCTGCAATGGATTTCCAAAGACATTCCCGTGTACGCCAAGCTGCCCTGGGCCTTGCCGCACGACCTGGGCAACGCCCACAAGCCGGACCAGGACAAAGGCGCGCAGGTCTACGTCCAGGTCTGCGCCCGTTGCCACGGCGACGACGGCCAGGGTACGGACATCGCCCCACCCCTCTGGGGCGAGGGCTCCTATAACGACGGCGCGGGCATGCACCGGGTGCGCACCTTCTCCGTATTTACCTGGAAGTTCATGCCCAAAAGCGCGCCTTCGCTCAGCCAGGAAGAAGCCCTGGATGTGGCGGCCTTCGTCAACAGCCGCCCCAGGCCCAAGTTTGTGGCAAGCCATCCGGAAACCATTGAGCGGGTCATTCCCCTGCCGGAAGGAAAGTAGGCCATGGTCTTCCCCATCCTGCACATTCCCGGTCTGGGCGACGGCATGACCATCGCCCTGGACGCCGTGCTGCACGTGCTCATCAGTCACGGCCTGGCCATCGGCTTCATGACGGTGCTTGTTCTGTTCCAGACGCTCGCCTGGCGCGGCAAGGGGGCCTTCTGGGCGCGCATTGCCCGCCGCCTGCTGGGCACGGCCGTGGTCATCACCACCTCGGTGGGCGCGGTGACCGGCGTGGGCATCTGGTTCATTACCGGCGCACTGGCGCCGGAGGGCATTGGCGCCCTTATCCACCTCTTTTTCTGGCCCTGGTTCATCGAATGGATGGCCTTTACCTCTGAAGTTTCCCTGCTGCTCATCTATTACTACCTTTGGGACAAACTGCAGGAAAGCCGCCCCGGCCTGCTGGCCGCCGTGGGCTGGAGCTATGTGACCATGGCGGTCATTTCCGCCATCCTCATCTCCGGCATTCTGGGCTTTATGCTCACGCCGGACGCCTGGCCCTGGGGCCAGGCATTTACAGAGGCCTACTTCAATCCCACCTTTATTCCTCAGGTTTTCCTGCGCCTGGGCGCGGGGCTCTGCCTGGGCGCGCTGCTGGCGCTGGGCTGGATAGCCTGGCGCTTTGACGGCACTGGGCCGCAACGCGCCCGCGCGCTGCGCTGCACCGGGGGGCTGGCCTTGGGGGCGGCCCTGGTTGCAGGCCTCAGCGCCTGGGTTTACTTTTCGCGCATTCCGGCCACCTACCTGACCCACTGGAAGTTTGCGGTGGCCACTTCCTACCTTTCGCAGCTGCCGGACTTTCTGCCGCTGCTCAACCTCGCTGCGGCGCTCTGCATTGTGCTGGCCGCGCTGGCGGGCGCGTGCCGCAGGCCGTTGCTCAGCCGCGCGCTCTGCATCCCGGCTTTGCTCTGCTGCGTGACCCTGTTCATGGAGTTTGAGCGGGTGCGCGAATTTGTGCGCGGCCCCTACCTGGTGCCGGGCTACATGTACGCCAACCAGATTCCCCTGGCGGAAAACGAAGCCCTGCTGGCCCGCAATGCCCCCTTGCTGCCCCGCGCCAGCTGGATCAATGTGGAGAGCAAGCTCTCCCCCCGCGAAACGGCCGGGCGCGCGCTGTTTGCCGCCAATTGCGGCGTCTGCCACGCGGAAAGCGGCATCAACGGCATTGACCACCGCCTGGCCGGGCGCAGCCTGGACGGCGTGGCCGCCATGGTGGGCATAACCCAGCACCTGGCCCCCTATATGACGCCCTTTACCGGCTCGGAAGAGGAGCGTCTGTTGCTGGCCCACTATATTTACGGCCTTGCCACCGCGCACGCCGGCACGGACCGGACCGTGAAGGAGAAGTAACCATGCCCCGGTGGAACGACCTCTTCCTGGCCCTGCCTGTGCCTGAGGGCGTACTGGACGCCCTGCTTTTCATCAGCTTTGGGCTGCACTTGCTGTTTGTACTGCTGATGTTGGGCACGGCCATGCTGGGCCTGGCTTTGTTTCTGCACGCCCTGCTCCACGACGACGCGGCCCAGCAGCCCTGGAACAGCCATCTCGTGCACAGCCATCTGGGGCTCAAAAGCCTGGCCGTGGTGCTAGGCGTGGCCCCTTTGCTGGTAATGCAGGTGCGTTATTCTCACGCTTTTTTCACCACCACCGGGCTGTTTTCCTACAGCTGGCTGGCTATCATTCCCCTGCTGATCCTGGCCTTTCTGCTCATCGACGCCTTTGGCCACAAACTGACCAGCAGCGCCTGGCTGGCCGTTGTCTGCGGCATACTGGGCGTGGGGGCGCTCATGACCGTGCCCGCCGTGTTTACCGGCGCGCTCTCCCTCATGGAGCGGCCCCACCTCTGGCCCGTTTTTGCCGCTGCGGGCTTTGGGCCCCAAGCGCCGCCTCCCCTGCACTGGCTGCTGCGCTACCTGCATGTACTGGGCGCGGCCCTGGTGCTGGGCGCGGGCTTTCACCTCTTTTTCTCCACCAGGGATAAGCCCCGCAAGGCCCTTATGCTGCGCCGCTGGCTGTGGTGGAGCCTGCTGGCCCAAATGGTCCTGGGCCTGGGGCTGCTACTCACCGTGCGCAAGGGCTGGAGCGGCCCGGTGCTGACCAGTCTGGCCGTAGGGCTGCTGGCGGCGCTGGGCGGTTTGTGGGTGCTGCGCCGCACGGGAAGGCGCACTGCGCCCCCGGCGCTGCTGGCGCTGCTGCCCATTGTTTTTGCGGCCATGCTCACGGGGCGGCAGCTGCTGCAGGATGCGGCCCTTGCCCCGGCGCACGCCGTGGCCGTGGCCGCCAGGGAAGCGCGGGCGGCGGAACTGGCCCCCTTCAGTCAGAAGGCGCTGGAAAATTTTTCCCGCAAGCTGCGCACGGTTTATGACAATGGCGAAACCATCTATGACGGGGCGTGCGCGCCCTGTCACGGGCTGCAAGGGCGCGGCGACGGGCCGGAAGCGCGCTTCCTGCGCATTCCCGCCGCGGATCTGGCCGCCATCAGGGCTGACAGGGACTATGCCTATGCCCTCATCCGGGACGGTGTGCCCGGTTCCGGCATGCCCTATTTTCGGCTCTACGACCGGGAAAAGCTGGAAGGAGTGCTGGATACGCTGGAGCGGCGCTTCGCCATGCTCAGCGCCACGCCCGAACCGCCGCACGACATCACGCCGCAGGCGCTCACGGTCTGGATTGAGGTTTGTGCCGTCTGCCATGCGGCCAACGGTTCGGTGACGGATTTCGGCAAAACGCTACGTCCGGCCCCGCCGGATCTGCGCCGCCTGAGCGTGAGCCACGAGCGCGCCCTGCACGTCATCACCGAAGGCTACCCCGGCACGGTCATGCAGCCCTATCGACACCTGCCCGCGCCGATCTTGGACGATCTGGCCGTCATCAGCGGCCTGTTCCGGATTGCGCCGCCGCAGGACAAGCCCTGAGCCGCGCTGCCCCACAGCGGGCGTCTGTTCACGCAGCCGCCAGGGCATTTCAAAGTTGCAATGCCCTACTTGGGCAGGGAGTAGTGGAAGTCGTACGCCCCGGAAGCCTCCAGGGCCGCGCACTGGCGCAGAACTTCGTCGTTCAGCAGTTGCCAAAGCTCTGTCGGCACCAGCGAGGCCAGATAGCCCGGCACTTGCGCCAGGCAGGCCAGCCCCCGGCCGGGCCCGGCTCCGTGTGCGGCAGGCAGGTCGCAATCCTCCCGCAGGGCCGCCAGCACCTGTGGGTAGGCGGCAAAAGCGGAGGTCAGCAGGCCCCCCAGATATTCCCGCCCCGTCCGCGTCGCATAGGCTCCGGCTATGCCGCCCATAACCCGGATAAACTTGGCCACACGCTCATACGCCAGCAGCGGGCAGTCACAACGCAGCGCCACAACGACGGCGTCGCTGACCTCTTTCTGGATCAGGGTAAGCGCCTTGTCGGCCTCAAGGCGGCAAAAGACGCCCCTGTAGGCGCGTTCTCCATACATGCAGTCGCGCAGCACAAAGGATTTGCGGCGCAGACGCCGCTGCTGCCCCACAGGAAAGGCCGTGTTGACGATAATGCGCAGCCCGGCAGCCGTCACTTTGCGGCAGAAGTGCCAGTCCTCGTGGGTGGGGGCGGCATAGTCTTCCAACCCGCCCAAAGCCCGAAAAACTTCACGGCGCATGAGCCACAGCCCGCCGGAGACAAAGCGGACCGGATCCTGCGGCGTCCGCAGCCGCGATTCGTAATATTGCGCTCTGGAGACCGGATCGCCGAAATCCTTGTTGACGATGTGCCCGCCCACCAGCCCCACATCGGCGCGGGAGACGTACTCCAGGGCGGTAAGCAGCCAGCGCCGGTCAAAAAACACGTCGCAGTCAACGGATAAAATGATGTCCTGTGCGGCGGCGTTAAGGCCTGTCCTTTTGGCGGCGGCCGGGCCTTTGTTGCCAGCGTGGGTCAAAATGCTGACATCGGCGAACTGGGGCTCCTCAAGGCGCAGAGGGGGCGCGGAACCGTCGTCCACCACGATCCGTTCGCACACCAGGGGCCGCAGGGCCTCTGCCCGGCGCAGTTGCTCGCGGACAAAATCGTGATCGTTATATGTATACGTTACCAGCGAAATCATCAGCCCCCCCCCCGACGGTGCGGCTGTGCCGTTTTTTAGGGCATTTCAGCTTTTAAATGCCTGCGGCTACATGAGCGGACGCCCGTTGTGGAGGCGTAAGCGCAATGTATTTGCGCTGTTAAGCGCCGAAACAAGCGTGCCGTAAACTTTGAAAATGCATATTCTCAAAGCTAATCTGCTCTACATAACAGGAACATCTTGCCCTTGAGAACGGATATGTTCAACGGCAGGCCGTTTGTCTGAGCGCGTGCCCACGCCACGCCCCTGAGCCCGCGCCTCCGCGGGTTTCCCCGTGCAGGCGGCTGCGCCCAGCGTACTGCCTATCCTACTGAATACCATACAAAAGTAAATCACAATGAAGGCCTGCCCCTGCGGGCCCACAGCGCAAAACAGCAGGCGGCCCTTCCACAAGTACGCTGGAAGGGCCGCCTGCCGTTCAGGGGACTTTCGGAAAAACTACATGGCCGTTTTGTACAGGGCGGCCACGGCGGCATCCGTCATGGTGCGCGGGTTGGTAAAGGTGCAAACGTCCTTCTGGGCGTTGGCGGTCATGATGGGAATATCTTCTTCCCGCACTGTTTTGCCGTACTTTTTGCCCAGGGCCACAAGGCCTTCCGGAATGCCCACGTCCTTGGAGAGGATGTTGATGGCGGTAATGGCCTTGCGAGAAGCCTCGTCGGCGCTCAAGCCGTAAGTGATTTCGCCCAGCAGTTTGGCGATGCGGCCAAAACGGCGGCGGCTGGAAATGCGGTTGTATTCAGAAACGTAGGGCAGCAGGATGGCGTTGCATTCGCCGTGGGGCAGATCGTAGAAGCCGCCCAGCTGGTGGGCCATGGCGTGCACATGGCCAAGACCTGCGTTGTTGAAGGCCATGCCGGCCAGGTACTGGGCGTAGCACATGCCCTCGCGGGCTTCCTTGTCCTGCCCGTTGGCCACAGCGCGGCGCAGGTAGCGGTTGATATACTCCATGGCTTTTTCCGCGCAGGCGTCAGTCATGGGCGTGGCCGCGGTGGAAACGTAGGCTTCCACAGCATGGGTCAGGGCGTCCATGCCGGTGGCGGCGGTGAGGGCCGGGGGCATGCCCATCATCAGCAGGGGATCGTCAATGGCTACGCTGGGGGTGCAGCGCCAATCGGCGATGGCCATCTTCACTTTGCGGGACGTATCAGTGATGACGCAGAAGCGGGTCATTTCCGAAGCGGTGCCCGCGGTAGTATTGACGGCCACATAAGGGGGGAAGGGTTTGCTGGCTTTATCCACGCCTTCATAGTCGTGGATGCGGCCGCCGCTGCCGGCCAGGAAGCCTACCCCCTTGCCGCAATCGTGGGAGCTGCCGCCGCCCAGGGTGATAATGCTGTCACACTTCTCCTTGGTGTACATCTCAAAGGCTTCGGCCACGTTTTTGTCCGTGGGGTTGGGCACGGTCTTGTCATAGAGACAGTACGGCATTTTTGCGGCGTCCAGAATGTCCGTAACCTGCTTGAGGATGCCTGCCTTGACGATGCCCTGGTCCGTCACCAGAAGGGGCCGTTTGCCGCCGATATTTTTCAGACGGGCGGGAATTTCTTTGGCGCAGCCCTGCCCCACCAGAGTAACCGTAGGAATAAAGAAGGAAGTAATCTGACCAAGATGCATGCTCTTAACATCAGTGCTCATAGAAACCTCCTTAGTATGTGCAGCATACAGCCCCCCGAGCAGTATGGCTCAGGGGGCTGCAGTCCATTCTCCCTTTGGGAGAAAATTACAAGGCGGCTTTATAGATGGCAGCCACGGCGGCGTCCGTCATGGTGCGCGGATTGGTGAGGCCGCAGGCGTCCTTCTGGGCGTTGGCGGTCATGGTGGGGATATCTTCCGCCCGCACGTTTTTGCCGTACTTCTTGCCCAGGGCCACCAGGCCTTCCGGAATGCCCACGTCCTTGGAGAGGATGTTGATGGCGGCAATGGCCTTGCGGGAGGCTTCGTCAGCGCTCAGGCCCTGCGTGATTTCGCCCAGCAGCTGCGCTATGCGGCCAAAGCGGCGACGGCTGGAAATGCGGTTGTATTCACACACATGGGGCAGAAGAATGGCGTTGCATTCGCCGTGGGGCAGATCATAGAAGCCGCCCAGCTGGTGGGCCATGGCGTGCACATGGCCAAGGCTGGCGTTGTTGAAGGCCATGCCGGCCAGGTACTGGGCGTAGCACATGCCTTCGCGGGCTTCTTTATCACGCCCGTTGGCCACGGCGCGGCGCAGGTAACGGTTGATGTATTCCATGGCTTTTTCCGCGCAGGCGTCGGTCATGGGCGTAGCAGCGGTGGAAACGTAGGCTTCCACGGCGTGGGTCAGGGCGTCCATGCCGGTGGCGGCGGTAAGGGCCGGGGGCATGCCCATCATGAGTATGGGGTCGTCAATGGCCACACTGGGGGTGCAGCGCCAGTCCACAATGGCCATCTTCACCTTGCGGGAGGTGTCGGTGATGATGCAGAAGCGGGTCATTTCTGAAGCGGTGCCCGCGGTGGTGTTGACGGCCACATAGGGGGGGAAGGGCTTGGAGGACTTGTCCACGCCTTCGTAATCGTGGATACGGCCGCCGTTGCCGGCCAGGAAGCCCACGCCCTTGCCGCAGTCGTGGGAGCTGCCGCCGCCCAGGGTAATGAGGCTGTCGCACTTTTCCTTGGTGTACATTTCAAAGGCTTCGCCCACGTTTTTGTCCGTGGGGTTGGGCACGGTCTTGTCGTAAACGGCGTACTTCATCTTGGCGGCATCAAGGATATCCGTAATCTGCTTGAGGATGCCGGCTTTGACGATGCCCTGGTCTGTAACCACCAAAGGCTTCTTGCCGCCGATGCTCTTCAGACGAACGGGGATTTCCTTGGAACATCCCTCGCCCACAAGCGTCACATTGGGGATGAAAAATGAGGTGATCTGCCCCATATGCATGCTCTTAAGATCCGTGCTCATACGTGACTCCTTTAGTTATGCGTTGCATCAGCCATCACAACGGACTTCTTAAATGAACTTTGAAATCCTTAAGAGGGAATATATCGCACGCCAAAGGTCATTGCAAGTCTTGAAGCGCTTTTGTTCTGCTGTAATTTTTAATTTTTTTTCATTTCAATACGTTCTTTTTTGCACAAATGCTGCTGTATTTGTTATTTTTAGCACAAGCATTACTTTGGTTGAACATACACACAGTCTACCCTCTTTTTTTTACTATCGTGATTGCAGCGCCATATTGGGGGTTTGGGCTGCCACTGCCGTCAGGCCTGGCTCTCTGTCCGATGCCAGGCGATATGAGAGCATTTCCAGGTTTACTTATATCCAAAATTAAGTTGCGAGAATTGTGTCGTCAAAAATTTTTGCGCAACAATTTGCGGCCCGCCGCAACAGCGCGCTGCCGCAGCCTGGACGCGCGGCGTTAATCCGGATTGGGCTTTTGTCCGCCTCTGGAAATTCCCTTCCAGGGGCTCGGATTCCACAGCCAAAAATCAGAATAACAGGCTGCGGCAGGCAATAAGAGAGCGACGCCCGGCAAGGGGCAAAGCAGGCCTCTTGACAAAGCCTGCCCCGCCGCCGGAACCTTCCCGCGACGCGCAGGCGCGCCCGTCAGAGCAGGGAACAGGAGGGGCTTCCGCTCAGGAGAGCAGAAGATTGAGATGGCGGTAAGCGCGGGCCGTGGCCACGCGGCCGCGGGGCGTGCGTTTGAGAAAACCGCACTGGATGAGATACGGCTCGTAAATGTCCTCAATGGTCCGCACTTCTTCAGAGCAGGCCACAGCCAGGGTCTTGATGCCTACCGGGCCGCCGTCGTAGTGTTTAATGAGCACCTCCAGCAGGCGACGGTCCATCTGGTCCAGGCCTTCCTGGTCCACATCCATGCGGGTCAGGGCGGAGGCGGCCGCCTCGCCGGTCACGCGGCCATCCCCATGCACCAGAGCAAAGTCGCGCACCCGGCGCAGCAGCCGGTTGGCAATGCGCGGCGTGCCCCGCGCGCGGCGGCCGATCTCCAGCGCGCCGTCGTCGGTCACCTCCACGCCCAGGATGCGGGCCGTGCGCCCCACTACGCGCGCCAGATCCGCAGGGCTGTAGTACTGCAGCCGCGCCACAATGCCGAAGCGGTCACGCAAGGGCGAGGAGATAAGCCCCACTCTGGTGGTGGCCCCCACCAAGGTAAAAGGCTCCAGGTCAATTTTTACCGTGCGCGCCGCGGGCCCCTGGCCGATGACCAGGTCCAGCTTAAAGTCCTCCATCGCCGGATAGAGCACTTCTTCCACGGCAATGGGCATGCGGTGAATTTCGTCCACAAAAAGGATGTCGTGCCGCCCCAGGTTGGTAAGAATGGCGGCCAGATCGCCGCTGCGTTCCAGCACCGGGCCGGAGGTGCAGACCAGGTTCACGCCCAGCTCCGCGGCCATAATCTGCGCCAGCGTGGTTTTGCCGAGGCCGGGGTTGCCGTAGAACAGGGTGTGGTCCAGGGCCTTGCCGCGCCCGCGCGCGGCATCCAGGTAGACCCGCAGGTTGGCCCGCAGCTCGTCCTGGCCGATAAACTCCTCCAGGCTGCGCGGGCGCACGCTTTCGTCCGCGCACGCCGGGCCTGCGCCGGCATCCGGTCGTTCTTCGCCGTACCCTTCCGCCATCAGGCCTTCCCCTTGGCCAGGGTCTTGAGCGCGGCGCGCAGCGCGCCGGTTACGTCAAGGTCCGGCTCTTCCATAAGAATTTTTTTCACCATAGGCGCGCACTCGTCCTCGCTGTAGCCCAGGTTGCCCAGCCCGTCGAGCACGTCGCGGAATACGGAGCCGGGCCGCGCCCCGCCCGCCAGTACAGCGGTCTGGGGCGTATCGTCCACCTTCAGTTTATATTTCAGCTCCAGAAAAACATGCTCCGCCGTTTTTTTGCCGATGCCCGAAACGCGGGTCAGGGCCAGCACGTCGTCCTCCAGCACCAGACGCCGCAGATCCTCGGGCCGGAAAATAGACAAAATGCCCAGCGCCGTGCGCGCGCCCACCTTGGAGATGGAGACCAGCACCGCAAAGGTCTGCCGCTCTTCAAAGCTGGCAAAGCCGAACAGCTCCAGGGCGTCTTCCCGCACCGCAAGGCTGGTGTAAAAGGCCACGGCTTCCCCCCGACCGGGCAGGGCGGCCAGGGTATGGGCCGGCAGGGCCACGGCATAGCCTACCCCGCCTTCGGTGACCACCAGGCAGGTGTTGCCCCATACTTGGGCCAGGCGTCCTTCCACATAGGCGATCACGTGTTATCCCCCAATGCCCACCATTTGTTTGTCAGCCACGGCGCAGCCTGCCCGCCGGGCGGCCAGCAGAGCCGCGCCCACGGGCTTCTGCGCACAGGCCAGGCGCAGCACGCGGACCAGGTCCGCATCGTCGCAACGCGGATGCCGCAGCAGGCCGCGCAGGCGGTACTCCTTATCGTCAAACAGACAGGTGCGCACATGCCCGTCGCTGGTGAGCCGCAGGCGGTTGCAGGAGCCGCAGAACTGGCAGCTCACGGCCGTGATGAAGCCCATACGCCCCTTGCCGCCTTCCACCCGATACATGCGCGCCGGGCCGGCCTCGGCTTCCGCATCCGTTTCAGGCGTCAGGCGCAGGCGGCGCTGGGCCTCGGCGCGGATCTGGTCGGCGGGCCAGAAGGTTTCCGGCCCCCAAAGGGTGCCGTTGCCCATGGGCATGAACTCAATGAAACGCAGATCCACCGGCAGGTTGCGCGCAGCGTGGGCAAAATCGTCCATCTGGCCGTCGTTGACGCCGCGCATGGCCACCACGTTGATTTTGACCCGGATTGAGGCGCGCAGCAAGGCGTCCAGCGCCGCCAGCACCGCAGGCAGCACGTCCCGGCCGGTGACGCGGGCAAAAGTGGCTCTGTCAAAGCTGTCCAGCGAAAGATTGACGGCGCGCACGCCTGTCCGCCGCAGCAGAGGGATGTGCGGCTCCAGCAACGTGCCGTTGGTGGTGAGCCGCAGATCCAGCTGCGGATGCCGCTCGTGCAGCAGGGCCAGCAGGGTGTCGCAGTCTTTGCGGGCAAAGGGTTCGCCCCCGGTCAGGCGCACCTTGTGCACGCCCAGCCGCGTCAGCAGGCCCACCAGGCGCGCCATCTCTTCATAGCGCAGCACTTTTTGGTGCGGGATGAAGGTCTGCCGCGCCTCGCTGCGGCAATACACGCAGCGCAGGTTGCAGCGGTCTGTGACGGAGAGGCGCAGATAGCGCACCACACGGCCATGGCTGTCGCGCAACGGGGCGTCCGCGGCCTCCAGGTTGCCAAGAGACGAAAATGGATTTACACCTGCGGGCATGAAACACCTGCTCTTGGGGGCGGCCTTCACCGGCTGGATGCTCCTGCCGCTGCCCGCCCTGGCCTGGGATGGCTTTGACGCCGATTCCGCCGACCTGGTGGAAGTTACCCCTGACCGCATCCCCTCCCGGGGGGAAACGGTGGACGTGCGTTCTTACGATGCCGATACGACTGAAACCTGTCTGGTGGAGGCGGTCAGCCGCAATCCGCGCACCGTGGAGCTGGTGGTGCGCAATCCCCAGGGCAAAACGCGGACCCTGGTCATGGAAGGCCGCTGACGGCCTCCCCTGCTTTTATTGATCCGCCTTCGGCTCGTAGCCCGGCAGCAGAACGCTGGCGCTCTCCGCCTGGCCCTGTCCTTTGGGGCACTGGTCCTGCAGATGGCAGATTTCGCAGCCGCCCCGGAAGGGGTAGTGGGTCACTACGGCGTAGCGTCGGCTGAGGGTCGCTGCGCCTTCCCGGTATTCCAGCCCCAGGCCGGCCAGAGCCGCGCGCAGGGCCGCTGTGGGCCGGGGCGAGGGCGCACAGCCCGCGCTTTCCACTTCCGGCAGCAGCTCCTGCACGGCCGCCATGCACATGAACTGGGCAAGGTTGTTGACCATAAACCCGTCCGAGGCGGATTTCTCCCACGCGGCATCCACAAAGCCTTCCACGTCTTCGGGCAGCCACACAGCCAGGTAGGCTATCTTGCCCGTGCTGATCTCACAGACTTTAAGTTTGGGCAGCCATTGGCCCCACAAATCCACCAGGCGCTGCAGCACCGCACCGCCCAAGCGGGTTTCATGGCTCATGGTCATGAAGCCTTCCATATCAAAATAGGGCCGCAGGGGGTGTTCCTTGATTATTGCCTCGCTCAACGCGCGCTCCTTGTGGTAAGGCGGTGACGCCCCCGCCGGGGGGCACGTCCTACATTGTAACCAGGGATACGGCCCCGTCAAGGCCGCGGGGCCTCGCGCCTTTACTTGGCAGGGACGCTCTTTTATCATATGCCTTCGCAGGCGGCATCGCCAAGACCCTACCAGAAGGAGCGCCCATGAACAATGCCAACGGCCACCCTGCCAAAATCCGTTACACCTACACGGTGGACGCTGCAGCCCGGCTCCAAACCGCCCACGGCGTCTGGGGAGGCGTTAACCCCCAGGGCGAAATCGAAATGAATTTTTATAATGAAAGCGATACCCTGCCCCCCTACTCTGAGCAACTCGTGGCGCCGGACGGTTCCATAGGGCACGAGATCATCCCCGGTGAAGAAGAGGCCCGCGAAGTGACGCGCTTTGTGCACAGCCGCGTGCTGCTCAACTACCACACGGCCCGCGCCGTGCTGGAGTGGCTGGAAGACCGCGTGGCTGCCCTGGAAGAGGAAGGCGCGCCCGGCATGTACGACGCCGATCTGGATATTGAGCAGTAAGCCGCGCCGCTGCCATGCTGCAAAAAACCTTTCATATCATCACCTTCGGCTGTCAGATGAACGTGCACGACTCCCAGTGGCTGGGAGGCGCGCTGCGCGCGCGCGGCTTTGCCGAAGCGCCCCTGGAGGACGCCCAGGTGGTGGTGGTCAATACCTGCTCAGTGCGCGAAAAGCCGGAACAAAAAGTCATGAGCGCTCTGGGCCGCATCCGCCAGGTCACGGGGGGCGACCCGCGCGTGCTGGTGGGCGTGGCCGGCTGTGTGGCCCAGCAATTGGGCACGACTTTTTTTGAAAAGGAGCCGCAGGTGCGCCTGGTGGCGGGCAGCGACGGTATCGGCGCGGCCCCTGCCGCCATTGAACGCCTGCTGGACGCGCCGGCGCTGCGGCTCTCGCTCCTGGACTTTACGGAAAGCTATGTGGAGCGGGAGCCGGGCGCGCCCGGCCCGACCCAGCCTGTGGCGTATGTGAACATCATGCAGGGCTGCGATAATTTCTGCACGTACTGCATTGTGCCCTACACCCGCGGGCGGCAGAAATCCCGCTCCAGCGCGGCCATCCTGGACGAATGCCGCGCCGCCCTTGAAAACGGCGCACGCGAGATCACCCTGCTGGGGCAGAACGTCAACGCCTTCGGACGGGACAGCCGCGGCGACGGCGTGAGCTTTGCCCGCCTGCTGGCCCTGGTGGCGGCGCTGCCCGGCCTGGAGCGCCTGCGCTATGTTACGCCCCACCCCAAGGACATGGGGCCTGAGGACGTGGAGGCCTTTGCCGCCCTGCCCCAGCTCTGCCCGCGCCTGCACCTGCCCCTGCAGGCCGGTTCCGACGTGGTGCTCAAGCGCATGCACCGGCGCTACGACCGCGCGGCCTACCTGGATCTGGCGGCCCGCCTGCGCGCGGCCCGGCCGGATCTGGCCCTTTCCACGGATCTTATTGTGGGCTTTCCCGGCGAAACGGAAGCGGACTTTGCCGCCACCCTGGAAATGGTGCGGGCCTGCGGCTTTATGTCCAGCTTTTCCTTCTGCTATTCGGACCGCCCCGGCGCGCGGGCCGCGCTGCTGCCGGACAAAATTCCCGTTGCCGTGGCCCGGGATCGCCTTCTGCGGCTCCAGGCCCTGCAGGACGAGCTGGGCGCGCGCTGGCTGCAATCCCGCGTGGGCGCGACCACAACGCTGCTGCTGGAAGGGCCAAGCCCCCGCGAAGGCGATGCCGCGGCCCCCAGCTGGCAGGGCCGCGACCCTTACGGCGCGCCCGTGCATGTGCCCTTGCCCGTCGGGGCGGACTACTGCGGCAAAATGGCGCGCGTTGTCATTGTTGCGGCCAAAAAGCACAGCCTGGTGGCCCGGCTGCAGGGGGACGTATGGTAGAAATGCGCGTCTTCGGCCTGACCATTGATCAGGAAAGCAAATCCCCCATTGTTGTCCTGCGCGAACGGGACGGGGAAACCCTTCTGCCGGTCTGGGTAGGCGCGGTGGAAGCCATGGCCGTTTCTCTGGCGCTCAATAATGAGGCCCTGCCCCGCCCCTTGACCCACGACCTCATGCTGCTGAGCTTTCGCGCGCTCAAGGCCAAGCTCCTGCGGGTGGAAATCAGCGATCTGCGCGAAGGCGTGTTCTATGCCATGCTGCTGCTGGAAGGCCGGGAAGGCCGCGTGCGCGTGGATTGTCGCCCTTCGGACGCCATTGCCCTGGCTGTGCGGGCCCAGGCCCCCATCATGGTGGCGGAGGAGGTGCTGCGCCGCGCCGCCGCCTGGGAAGAGCATAAGAAAAGCCCGCGCGCCGAAATGCCCGTGCCCGACGCCGCTACGGACATGCTGCGCCAGGCCGGGGCACAGAAAGAAGCCGACCTGCTAGGCGGGCGTTTGCTGCGGGAAGGCAGCCTGCCGCCTGAGGAAGAGGCGGACGAGGAACGCTTCCGCGAGCTTTTGCGGTCCTTGGAGCCCACATCCCGCCGCAAAATGTGACGCGACGCGGCCAGTTTTTTCAGTGCCTTCCCGCCCCTCTCACACAGGGCTTTTGCGCTTTTTCCGGGGAAAAAGCCCTGATCTCGTCGGATTCCTCTTAAAAAATATTTTTATATTCAAATAGTTATTGTTTTTGTTTACTCTTGAAAAAAAGTTGCGTATTTTTTCACTTGATCTGCGTCCAATACGGGTTGATTATCCAACCAAGCAACGGCGCACGACATTTCTTCCGCGCCGGTCCCGGCGTTCCGCACCCAACTCCCCGGCGCGACTTCTACCCACATTGAGGATTTTTTTATGACACCACAGATTACCCGCAGAAAATTTCTGCAATCGGCCTGCATCACCATCAGCGCGCTGACGGTGAACATGACCGGCCTGGAAAAAGCCCTGGCGGCGGCCTCAGGATCGGGCCCCATGGCCGCCTGCGACGTCCTGATCATCGGGTCGGGCGGCGCAGGGCTGCGCGCGGCCGTCACCGCCATGAAGCGAAACCCCAAGCTCAGAGTGGTGGTGGTCACCAAGTGCATGCCCTCCCGCAACGCCACCTGTATGGCCGAAGGCGGCATCAACGGCGTCACGGATTTCAGCAAGGGCGATTCCTACGAGCTGCACTGCTTCGATACGGTCAAGGGCGGCGACTACCTGGTGGATCAGACCTCTACGCTCAAGTTCTGCCAGCAGGCCGGGCCCGCCATTCTGGAGCTGGACTACCTGGGCATGCCCTTCTCGCGCACTGAAGACGGGCGCGTTAAAGCGCGGCCCTTCGGCGGCGCTTCCAAGGTGCGCTGCAACTACTCCGCCGACAAAACCGGGCATATTGTGGCCCACGTCTGTCTGGACGAGGCCCTGACCCACGGCGTCAAGTTCCTCATGGATCACGAGCTGCTGGATATCGCCGCGGCCGACGGCCACTGCGAAGGGGCCGTGCTGCGCAACATCCGCACGGGCGAGATCTCACCCGTGCGCGCCAAGGCCGTGGTGCTGGCCACGGGCGGCTACACCCGCATTTTCTGGAACCGCACCTCTACCCCCTATATCTCCACCGGCGACGGCGTGGCCGCGGCCCTGCGCGCGGGCGTGCCCTTTAAAGATGCGGAGATGATCCAGTTTCACCCCACGGGTGTGGTGCACGGCGGCGTGCTTATTACCGAGGCGGCGCGCGGCGAGGGCGGCTACCTGCTCAACAACAAGGGCGAGCGCTTCATGAAGAACTACGCGCCCGCAAAAATGGAGCTGGGCCCGCGCGATATCGTGGCCCGCGCCATTGAAACTGAAATCCGCGAAGGCCGGGGCTTCGGCCACGGGCTGGAAGCCTATGTGCTGCTCGATCTTGTCCACCTGGGCAAGAAAAAAATCGTCAACGACCTGCCGCAGATCCGCCATGTGGGCAAGCTGTTTGAAAATATAGATCTGGTGGAAAAGCCCATGATCATCCGCCCCACGGCCCACTACTCCATGGGCGGCATTGATGTGGACAAATTCGACGACATGTCCACCGTCCTGCCCGGCCTGTTCACGGCGGGCGAAGCCTCCTGCGTGTCCATCCACGGGGCCAACCGTCTGGGCGGCAATTCGCTGGCCGACGCCGTGGTTACCGGCAAGATCGCCGGCGACGGCGCGGCGGCCTACGCCGGGACGGCGGAATTCGGCGCGGGCAAGCGCCTGGCGGATCTGGCCGGGCAATGGAAAAGCCGCTTTGTGGGCGTGACCAACGGCGGCGACGCCAGGCAGATGTACGCCATCAGGGAGGAAATGGGCGCGCAGCTCTGGGATAATCTGGGCATCTTCCGTACCCAGGCCAAGCTCGCCGCCCTGGCCGACACCCTGGACGACCTGCAATCCCGTTACGACGCCCTGCGCATTCCCAACGCCAACCCCGTGTACAACTCCGTATTCACGGAATATGTGGAGCTGGGCAATATGCTGCAACTGGCCCGGGCCGCCTGCCTGGCCGCCACGGAACGCAAAGAATCCCGCGGGGCCCACACCCGCGAAGACTTCCCCAAGCGCGACGACGCCAACTTCCTCAAACACAGCATGGTCACCATGGACGAAGGCGGCAGGCTGCGCATGGGCTGGAAAGCTGTGGAGATCGCCAACTTCAAGCCTGAGGAGCGGAAATACTGATGGCTACGCTTATTATCGACCGCTTTGACGGCAAAAAAAGCTACGAGCAGACCTACACCCTGCAAGCCGCCGACGCGGCGGGCAAAACGCTGCTCAATACCCTGTTGTTTATCAAACAGACCCAGGATCCCACGCTGAACTTCACGGCCTCCTGTCGCTGCGCCATCTGCGGCGCTTGCGGCGTGCGGGTCAACGGCCACGCCGTGCTGGCCTGCGACACCAAAATGGACGACCTCTTCAGAACCTATGGCGCGGACACGCTGCACATTGCGCCCCTGGCCAACTTCCGGGTGATTTCCGACCTGGTGGTGGATTGGGAGCCCGCTGTGGACAATCTGCGCAAAATCCACCCCGGCATGGTAGCCAAGGCCCAGTTCTCCGCAAAGGAGGGCTGCCGTCAGACCCAGGCTGAATGCGACCGCGTCAAAAAGCAGTGGGACTGCATCATCTGCGGCTGCTGCGCTTCGGAGTGCAACAAGCTCACCGCCGACCGCAGCGATTACATGGAGCCCTTTGTCTTCACCCACGCCTGGCGCGTGGCCAATGATTCGCGCAGCAAAGATCCGCTGCTGCACGGCAAGCCCGCCGTGGCGGGCGGCCTGTGGAACTGCGTGCACTGCCAGGAGTGCGCCAACCGCTGCCCCAAAAGCATCAGCTCCGCCGACGATATTGCCGGTCTGCGGGCCATGGTCATGGCCAAAGGCATGACCGACGGCGTAGGTCCGGCCCACGCCAAATCCTTCTACACCGACCTGGTGGAGGATTCCGGCCGGTTAAATGAAGTGCGCCTGGCCCTGCGCACCGAGGGCGTCGGCACCATTGCCCGCGCCGGCATGGCCGTCACCTTGCTGCGGCAGGGCAAGATGAACCCGCTGGAGGCTTTCGGCGGCGAAACCATCGAAGGGCATGACGCCCTGGTGAAGATGATTGCAGCGGCCCACGCCGCTGCAAAGGAGTAGTCGTATGCAGACCGAATTCGCCTTTTTCCCCGGCTGCGTGCTGACTCAGGCCGCCAAGGAATCCCGGATGGCTCTTGAAGCCGTGGCCCCGGCGCTGGGTCTGACGCTCAAGGAAATCCCCGGCTGGAGCTGCTGCGGCGCTTCCCAGGCGCAGGACGTGGACCACTTGGCCACCTTGGTGGCCAATGCCCGTAATCTGGCTCTGGCCGAACAGATAGGCCTGCCCGTGCTGACTTCATGCAGCACCTGTCTGCTCATGCTGCGCCGCGCCAAGCAAGAGCTGGACGGCGGACAAAAAGACCGCATCAATACCTTCCTGGCCAAGGGCGGCATGACTTATAAAGGCACCAGCGAGGTGACCAGTCTGCTCTGGGAGCTGGCGCGCGACGCCGAAGCCCTGAAAGCCAAAGTGACCAAACCCCTCAGCGGGCTCAAGGTGGCAGCCTTCTACGGCTGCCACAGCCTGCGGCCCGAATCCGCCCTGGGGTTTGAAAGCTCCGTGAACCCCAAGAGCTTTGAAACGATTGTCGCGGCCTTGGGCGCACACACCGTGCCCTTTGCCAAAAGGCTGGATTGCTGCGGCTTCCACGCCGTATACCCGGCGGAAAAATCCGTCATGCTCATGACCAGCGAAATCGTCAACAGCGCCGCCGCCGGCGGGGCCTCCTGCATCGTGACCCCGTGCCCTCTCTGCCAGATGCAGCTGGACATCTACCAGGACAACGCACAGGAACTGCACAACGCCAAGGCCCGCCTCCCCGTGCTGCACCTCTCGCAGCTGGTGGGGCTGGCCCTGGGCCTGCCCGCCAAACAACTGGGCCTCGACTATAACGTTATTGACGCCACCAGGCTCGGCTAACCCTGTGCTGCAGCCCGGATCCGCCCCCCCCCAGGCGGCTCCGGGCCGCAGCCGCGCCGCACGCCCCCCTTCTCGCTCCTTTTTTCCGCCGCCGATCCTGCCGCAGGCTGGCGCGCTATCTTTCTATAATTATTCTAGATAATTACCTACCCCGCCCCTATCTTTCACAACCTGCATAAATAACAGGCAATCACAACCCTAAAGGGTTTGCGCGGCCCGGCCGATAACACGGGCAGGCCGCGGCCGCAGGTGGCCGTATGCCCCGGCGTCATGCCGTCCCTAGAGCAGATTAACGTTGAGGATATGCATTCGCAACGTTTACGGCACGCTCGTTTCGGCGCTTAACAGCGCACCTCAACAGTGGGTGTCTGCTCTCGCAGCCGCCAGGGCATTTCAAAGTTGAAATGCCCTACCCTACAGGTGCCCCATGTGTGACTATGGTCTGTTCCAGAAAATCGGCGAGCTTCTCGTTTCCGGGCAACCCGCCAAAGCGCGGCGGCTGCTGCTGGAGCTGCAGTCCCGCTGTCTTGCGCAGGACGATGAACTGGACCTGCTGCGCACCAGGCTGCAATCGTTGGAAGACACCCTGCGCCTGCAGCGCGATCTTTACCAGCGGCAGGGCCTTTACTGGCTGCGCAGCCAGGGGGTTTCTCTGGGGCCTTTTTGCCCCCAGTGCCAGGAAAACGGCGGCGGGCTCATCCGCTTGTACCCTGCGGGCGCGGCCCTGTGCTGCCCCTACTGCCACGGGCTGTATCCGCGTCCTGGCCAGGGGGAAGCGCCCGCCGCCGCGAGCCCCCGGCGGCACGCCCGCATCCTCCCTTTTGACCGCTGAGGTCTGCCACCTGTTTCGCGCTTGCGCCCCGACCGGGGGACGGCTATGCTCCGTGCAGGAAACGTCACGGCATGACCAACGCTCCACCACTCCATATTCTTCTGCTTGCGGAAAGCGAGGCCAAGGCCGCGCTGGACCGGCGCGCCCTGCGCGAAGCCGGCGTCGCGCGGGTGGAATGCCGCGCCTCCGGCGTAGAGGCCGCCCGCCTTCTGGCCAGGCTGGCGCCCACGCCTGCGGACTTCCGCCCGCAGGCGGTGGTCTGCAACCAACGCCTGGCCGATATGGAAGGCGAGCAATTCTGCGCCATGCTCCGCCTCCATCCCCTGCTGCTGGATCTGCCCATACTTCTTATCCTGCCCAACGACGGCGAAGCGGAACAGCTCAAAACCCTGGGCTGCGGGGCCAGCGCCCTGCTGGCGCGCCCGTATTCCGTGGAGCAGCTCAAACAGCAGCTTGCCGCACTTTGCGCCGGACAGGGCGGACGGGAGGAACTGGACCTGGCAGAGCGCCTCACGGATACCAGCGCCTTTGACCGGGCGCTGGAAACCTACGCCCTGCTGCTCAAGCCCGTGCGGCGGCCCGAAGACTACTTCAGGGTGGGCATGCGCTGTCTGGAAGAGCGGCGGTGGCATACCGCCATCACGGCTTTTCAGCGCGCTCTGGACGGCGCGCTGCTGGAGGGCAAGGCGCAACTGGGCATGGCCGTGGCCTGGAAAGGCAAGGGTGATATGGCCCGCTACCGGGAATATCTAGGCCTGGCCGCCGCAACTTTTGTCCGCGCCCGGCAATGGCACCGCGCGCGGGAAGTCTATGTGCGTCTGCTGCGCGCCGACCCTGGGGCCAAAAATCCCTTTCTCGCCGAGGCCGCACAGCTCATGCGCCAGGGCGCCTACGACCAGGCCGCCGAAGTGCTGGTCCAGGCCCGGCCAGTCACGCCCCCTGCCCGCCTGAGCGCCAAGGTGGCGGACGCCTGCCTGGCCGCGTCGGAACCGCAGACCATGCTGCAAGGGCTGGAGGAAGGCCTGCGTCGCGCCCTGGGGCCCGAAGCCGGTCCTCTGGCCGACGACATTCGCGCCAGCCTGGAGGCCATGCGCCAGCGGGCCGAGGCGCGCCGTCGCGAGGAACAGGCCGAGCGTCAGTGGCAGGCCAGCCGCGAAGCCGCCAAAGAGCGGGAAGCCGTCCCAGCGTCCGGGCCAAGGCCGCAGGAGACGGGCGCATCCCCCCCCGACGCCCTGTCTGCGGCCGTTGATAAGGATGGAAAGCCGGTTCCCGGCCTGGGGCGGAACGCCTCCGTGGCCGCGCCCTGGGGCGCGGTTCTTCCCGCTGCCGGGGCCGTTGCGGAGGATCCGCGGCCGTCCGTCCTCCCCTTTGTTGCGCCCCTGGAAGACGCCGCGCCCGGCGGCACGCCGGGCCTGAGCGACGTCATCGCTGTCATGAAGGTCACCTGGAAACTGGCCCGCCGCGGGAAGTAGCCGGCGCGGCGCTTCGCGCGGCTAGGCCTGGCGCGCGTCTCCCACGGTGCCGGGTTCGCGCGGCCGCAAAGGGCGGCAGAGCCGGTTAAGACCGCGCAGATAGCCCTTGTGCTTATCCAGAAAAAAAGCCAGCGGGCGAGAAAAATTGCGTCCCAGAAGGCCGTCCACCAACATCTGGCTGATCTCGCGCTCGCGAGTGAGCACCAGCTGGGCCCGCACCAGCACGCTGCGGTCGGCCTCCGGCATAGTCCGGATCACCTGTCTGAAGGCCTCCTGAGCGCGGGGCTGATAAAACCAGATATACATAAGATCCAGGGCGTGGACGATAAAGGCCTGCTCCAGCTCGCGGCCCAGAGCGCCGCCCCGCCCTTGAAGGCCGCCGGGCCGGGCCAGCTTGACGAGGCCGTCCTCGTCGGGGAAAAGCAGCTCCAGGCGCGTATAGCAGTCGAACAGCCGGGACAGTTTGCTCTTGTAATCCCACCGGCGCATGCGCAGGTTCACCTGGCTGTCGGCATAGCCCTCGATGAGGGCCGCCACCGTATCCGAGGCCATTTTGGAAATAACGGCCGCGCTGGGCACAAGATAGAGGGCGGGATCAGCCACGCCCAGCAGCATTGTCCCGGAATAGAACACGCTGTTGTAGAGCGAAGAGACGGGGATGGCCAGAACGCTGCGGAAAAGGTTGCCGATGGCGGCCTCCTTGGGGAAGCCGCGGAAGACGTTGTGCGCGCAGATGTACACGCCGTTGACCATGTTGATGACTGTGAAGACCAGCAGGGGGGATTGCGCCGCGCTGACCCCGCAGTAATCCTCCAGCAGCCAGACGCGCACCAGCACCTCCAGCAAAAAGACGGAAATGCCCGTGTACATGAGGGAATCGCACAAGCGGCTCACGCTGACCTGATCCCGCCAGTGGATCAGAGTATCCCGCGTGGCGCCCTTGGCGGCCATGACCATCTGCACCACATTGCGCACTCCGGTGATGCCGAACCAGATGAAGGTGCCGCACCAGGCCAGGAACCACCAGTCCTGCGTGTACAGGAAGGAGAAAAAGGCCGGGCAGAAGCCCAGCAGCACTTTAAGCCAGTTGCTGATGCGCCGGTTAAGGTAGGCAAGGCCCGGGGCGCGCTCCGGCGCGGCGGCTATGGTCTCCAGAAGCCCGTTGCCCGTGCGCCGGTTCAGCCCGCCCAGGTTCATGACGTTGCCCTGAGGGCAGACGCGGAACCCCTCACTGGCGGTCTTCCAGGCGCGGCGGCGTTCCATGCCCAAGTGGCGGCAGCCGGGCAGCCAGCGCAGGCACGCCAGCAGGCTCTGCCAAGCCGTGGGGTTGCGCGGCTTGCCGTAGCGCACGCACTCCTCCACCGGCGAACAGATGGGAATATCGGGCTGGAAGCGATCCCGCGCGCGGGCGCGCACGCTGCGTCGGGGCAGGGTCTCCTTAAGGGCGAAGCCCATGCCGTAGTAAGCGGCCCGGCTGGCCGAGCTGGTGCCCAGGCGCGAGCCCAGGGGCCTGTCCCGGTAATGGGCCCAGAGCTTGGGCACATTCTGCAAAATTTCCCTAAACTTGGCCGCCCGCACTTCGTCCACGTTGTCCATGCGCCGGGCCATCCTACGGATGAGTTCCTTGACGCGCGGTCCCAGACCGGCGTTAAGGGCCTGCTGCAGCTCGCTGATTTCTTTGAGATGGGCCTGGCGTCCCTCCATCCAGCCCTTCATATTGAAGATTTCCAGATGGCTGATGCAGCCCTGGCTGTCCCACAAAAGCTCCGCCACATCCTCCACCTTCAAATCCTGGGTGCCCAGAACCAGTCTGTAGCCGGGGTTGAGATCCGCCAGATCCCGCGTGAGTTCCTGCACGGAAAGGCGCATGAGCCCAGGCAGGTCTGCGGCGTTGGCGGGGTTGGCCAGGTCCGGCATTTCCGGGTGCAGCGCGGGGGAGAGCCACTGCTCCAGCACATCCTCCACGCCGAAGGCGTCCAGAGATTTGAGTTCGGCGCGCGCTTCTTCCGTATCCAGGGCGGCCAGCTGGACCGCGCGGCGGCGCAGCAGGGGCAGCATATGCCGGTGCAGGGCCTCGGCCAGGTGCTGGGCAGAGGGCTGCCCCCGCCCCACAAAGCGCAAAAAGGCCTCCGGCGTAAGTTCCGGCACGGCAATGCCCAAGGTGGCCTCCAGCCGGGGGCGCTGGCGCGCGTTCCACAGGGCAAGGCTTTGCAGCACGCGCCGCCTGCGCCAGCGCAGCACTTCCCGGCCGCGCTGCATGATTTCCACCAGCTTGGGATTGTGCAGAAATTCCAGGAAGTCTTCGTTGGAGCTGAAGCCGCGCGGAATCCAGAACAGGCTGATGCAGCGGCCATAAAACGGCACCTGAAATTCCAGGCCCACGCGCACGGCAATGCCGGTGATCTCCGCCGCGCGCAGAAGCTCCCTGGCGGCTTCAGGCTGCACCCAGTATTCGTAGGCCACGGTCAGGGATCGCAGCCCCTTGATCCAGGCGTCCATAATAAGGTGGGTGGGGCTTTTGCGGCCGCGGGTATTGGCGTCGTAGACGTGGTCGTCAAAGGCCAGCTGGTTCCACTCTTCCGGCATTTCCGGCAGATGGTAACGGGCCAGCATCTGCCGCACGGCCCGGGGCGTGCCCTGCACGGTGCGGCGAAAGTCGTGGGCCAGTCTGATCTGCCTGGCCCGGTTGCCGTGGGCGCGGACCATGTCTTTCATGATCTGCATGAGCACGCGCGCCGTGTTGCGGCGAAGGGTGGAGTGGGCGCTGTTAAGCACCTCGTCGTAAAGAGTCTGGAGGGCACGCAGCCGCCCGCGGGCCTGGGTCTGGCCTTCCTGGAGGTTGCGCAGCAGATTGATGACTGCGTAGGCCATGCGGGAAACGGGCGAGGCCACCAGCTCTTTGATGCCGTGGGGGTGCAGATCCGGCTCCACCAGGCTGGCGTCGGCCTGGCGGGCGTCCGTCTCCAGGATGCGGTTGACCAGGGCCAGGATTTCTCTGTCCTGCCTGTCAAAAAAGATGCCGTGCCAGAACGTGCCTGCCACGCCGCCTCCTTTGTCCGCCGCTGCGGCGGCGTGGTTTCTCTTATGGCAACCTACCCCACCCCGCCCGCAGCGTCAAACCGCACGCCGGGAAGCGTCAGATAAATTCGTCCATGCGCCCGGCCCGCACCTTTTGCAGCAGGCGTTCGGCTGCGCCGCGCTCCTGCCCGGTCATGCGCTCCAGCTTGTCGGCCAGGAGGCGCTCGCCCATCTCATGGGTGCGGGGCGTGGCAAAGTGCAGCAAAAACTCTTCAAACGAGGCTTCAGAGTTGGGGCCACACTGGCTTTTCATGCCGCATTCGCGCACCATGGACAAAAATTCCTGCCCCCGGCGGCCCAGGCGCGGACAGGCCGCGCAGAACGAAGGCAGGTGCCGGGCTTCTTCCAGCAGAAAGCGCACCACTTCGTCCACATGGCAGGCCTCGCCGATGGGGAAGGGCACTTTCTGCCCGGGGGCCAGGAACCAGCCCGCATACGGATTGGCCACGCTGCCCGTAAGCAGCTGCGAGGCCCCCACGCCGCAGCCGTCGCGCCAGAGGCCGGAGGGCTCCTTGGTGGTGAGCACCAGGCCGGCATAGGGAATGGCCAGCCGGGCGATGGCCACGCAGCGCAGGTATTCCGCATCGCTCACGGGGTAGGGAGCCTCCATCAGGCTGCCCGGGGCCGGGCGCATGCGGTGCAGGCTGATGGTGCGGCAGCCCATGTCGTACATGCGCAAGAGATGCTCCTGGTGCAGCACCAGGCCCAGCAGATCATAACGCCAGGGGCCCAGGCCCAGCAGCAGGCCGCCGCCCACGTCGGGCACGCCCGCGCCAAAGGCCACGTCCGGCGCGTTGAGCCGGCCCACAAAGTCGCTTTTGGGCCCGGCCACATGCGCCGCCCGGTAGCTGGCCTCATGGTAGGTATCCTGGTAGATGAGCACAGTACCCACAAAGGCGTCCACCAGCACGGGGTATTGCTCCGCGCGCAGGGGGCCTACGTTGACGTTGACGCTGTGGATTTCGCTGCCATTGTCAAACAGGGTGTACAAAATACTGACGGCCTCGGCCAGGTATTCCACATCGGCGTTGGGCAGCTGCCCGCTCACCAGGAACACCCGCTTGTGCCCCTGTCGCGCCAGCTTGAGGCCGGCCTCGCGGATCTCCGGCGAGGTCATGTACTTGCGCTCCACCGTATCGTTGCCTTTGCGGTTGGCGCAATACAGACACTCGCTGCCGCAGTGGTTGGAAAGGTGCAGGGGCGCAGAAAGCACCATGCGGTCGCCGTAGACGCGCTGCTTCACCGCGTCCGCGGTTTCCATGATGTCGCGCAGGCCCGCCGGATCTTCCACCCGCATGAGAGCCGCGGTTTCGTCCACGTTCAGGGATGAAAGGGCCAGGGATTTGTCTAAAATATCACGAAGCTCCGCCTTGTCCGGAACGCGAGTGCAATCCAGGGCCTTGCCAATGGCTTTCACATCAAGCCAGTGCGGCAACTTTTCCGTGGACATATGTGACCATCCTTGCAGTTGTTAACGGCAATAATGCAGTTTTATTGACACTGGGGACAACAAAACGAAAAACCTTCTTTTTTGTCGGCAATAGAAAGTTATTTATTTCACAGCATACTGTCAAGGCCTTTTCGGTTTATAAAGATATTTTGTATTTTCGGTATATTAAAAAAATTAATGCGGGGTTTGACGGGCTTGCGCCTGCGTCCCGATAGCTGGCTTGCCCCGCTCTTGCGGGCCGGGGGCGGGAATTATATATAAAGAGCTCCGGCGGGCATCGGCGCAGTGCTTTTTCAGGTCGCCCGCCCTACCCTGCAGCCCCAGAGCTTCCCATGCCCACAGTTCTCTTGCGCGTCTGTCGTTGGCTGGTCATTCTGCCAGCCCTGTTCTGCCTTCTTTCGTCTCCGGCGGCAAAGGCCGGCGAGCCTTTGCGTGTGGCCCTGATTCTGGAGCATGCCGGCGGCGACGGCGGCTGGACAGACAGCCTGCTGGCCGGTCTGCATCGGGCGGCGGAGGCTCTGCCCGTGCGGGCTGCGGCCCTCACGCCCCCGCCCGGATCTGACGCCACGGCGCTGGAGGGGCTTTTTCGTCAGGCCGCGCGAGAAAACGACCTGGTGCTTGTGGCCTCCGACCGGCTGCACGAAATCCTGCGCAACAACGCCGCCAACTTCCGGCAGACCATGTTTGGCTGCATTGACGCGGGCGTGCGCGCGCCCAACATCATGAGCATCACCTTTGCGGACGAACAGGCGGCCTTTCTGGCCGGGGCGGCCGCGGCCATGCTGACTGCGGACACGTCCCTGCCGGGCATCAACGCGGACAAGACCCTGGGCTGGCTTTCCGGAGAGGACGTGCCCGCCATGCGTTCGCTCTTCAACGGCTTCAAAGAGGGCGCGCGCCTGGTGGACCCGGAGGTACGGGTCATCCAGGCTGTGAGCGGTTCCTTTACGGACGCGGCGGCCGGCGGCAGGGCCGCGCAGACCCTGCTGGACCAGGGCGCGGATGTGCTGGTGCTGGCTGCGGGCCTGGGCAACGGCCCGGCCCTGGCGGCCGTAAAGGCGCATAACGCCTATGTGGTGGGCATGGATACGGACCAGCGGACACGCTTTCCCGGACATGTGCTGACGTCCATCCTCAAGCACGGGGATACGGCCGTTTACGATCTGATCGCCGCTGCGGCGGCGGGGAAGTTTCAGGGCAAGGAAATCCTGGTGCGCACTCTGGCCAACGGCGGCGTGGATATTACGGATCCAGGCGTATTCCGCGCCGCGGCCGGGGCCGGCGCGCCGGCGGATCTCGAACGCCGCGTGCGGGAGCTGCGCGGGGAGGTGCTGCGGGGCGGGGTGCGGCTGCCCTCCATGCGTGCCCGCACCCTCTGCGACTGCCTGTAGGCAGCGGGCACGCCTTTTGGGCCAGGCGCGGGCCGTACGGCAGCTTACCTGAGCATATCGCGTTTGAAATTTTTTTCAGAGAAAGCCAAGGCGTTCCCGCAGCGCAGTTGCGTTTGCGCCTTTTCGGGGCGCCTATTCGCGCAGAGCCGTCCAGCCTGAACGGAGCTACAGGTAAGGGTCCTCCGTTTCCAGGTAGTTGGCCACATAGTCGGTCACGCCGTCTTCCAGGGTAGTGAAGCTCAGGGGGCAGTCCACGGCGCTCAGCCAGCTCATGTCCGCGCGGGTGTAGTTCTGGTAGCGGCCGCTCAGGCCTGGGGGCATTTCCACATATTCCAGCCGGCAGGGCCTGCCCAGCGCGCGGAATACGGCCCGCCCCAGGTCGTTGAAGCTGCGGGCCGTGCCCGTGCCCACGTTGCGGATGCCGCAGATGTCCCGTCTGTCCAGCAGCCAGGCCACAAAGACCGCGCAGTCCTTGACATAGACAAAATCTCGCTTCTGCTCGCCATCGGCCAGGCCTGGCACATCGGCCTTAAACAGGCAGAGCCGCCCTTCCGTGCGGATTTGGCGGTGGGCTTTGGCCACTACGCTCTGCATGGCCCCTTTGTGGTATTCGTTAGGGCCGTAGACGTTGAAAAATTTCAGGCTGGCCACTTCGCTCTGGAGGTGTTCGCGCAGCAGCCAGAGATCAAAAAGGTGCTTGGAATAGCCGTACATGTTCAGGGGCCGCAGGCCGGGCAGCAGACCCGCCGCGTCGCTGAAGCCCAGGGAGCCGTCCCCGTAGGTGGCGGCGGAGCTTGCGTTGATGAAACGCGCCCCTTTTTCCAGAGCATAGCGGCACAGGTCGCGGCTGTAATGGAAGTTGTTCTCCATCAGAAAATCCGCGCTGCGCTCCGTGGTGGAGGAGCAGGCCCCCAGGTGCGCCACGGCGTTGATCTTCCACGGCAGGGCGTCCCGCTGCATAAGGTCGTAAAACCGGTCGCGGTGCAGATAGTCCACATACTGTCGTTTGACCAGATTCCGCCATTTTTCGGTCTCCGCCAGGTTGTCCACCACCACAATTTCTTCCAGGCCCAACCGATTGAGTTCCCAAAGCAAAGCACTGCCGATAAAGCCTGCGCCGCCGGTGATAACAAGCATGGGGCACCTCCTTTTTTATGCTAGCGTTGAAGCCATTGCCGCGCAAGCGGCTTTTATGCGCCCCTTTCGCGCTGACGCTGGACAGAGCAGGACAAGTTTGCCACTATGGGAGGCCTTACAACCAAGGGGAAACGTATGGAAGTGTGCATCGCCTATCTGCACGGCAAGCCGGTTATGCTGGAGCTCAGGGACGGCATCGTCTATCTGAACAATGAACCCCAGCCCATCAAGTACGTCAGCGAAGAAGAGCTGCGCGCCTTCAGCGCTGCCGTGCAGGCCATACCTTACAGCACGGATCCTGGCTACGAAGCCCTGGTCAACGCCAAGCGCGCCGCCTTTATCGTGGACCTGCTGGGCAGGACCGTGGGGGAAGAATGCGTCTCGCTGCTCACCCACATCCTGGACCATGTGCATTACGACGTTCTGGAATACCTTGGCGAAACCGGAGACAACGATGCTTGAGATCCGCGATCTGCATGTGCGCGTGGCCGATACACCCGTCCTCAACGGCATAGACCTGTGCATCCCCCCAGGCGAGACGTTTATTCTTTTTGGCCCCAATGGTTCCGGCAAAACTACCCTGCTCATGACCATCATGGGCGTTTCCGGCTACACGGTGACCAAGGGCAGTATCATTTATAAAGGCAAGGACATCACCCACGCCCCCATGTACGAGAGGGCGCGCATGGGCATCGGCATGTCTTTTCAGCGGCCGCCCACCATCCACGGGCTGACCACTGGACGGCTGACGGAGCTTTGCGCCCACGGGCATTCCGTGGACCTGCCCGGGCTGGCCCGGCGGGTGCATTTTGACCACTTTCTGGATCGGGACGTGAACGCGGGCTTTTCCGGCGGGGAGATCAAGCGTTCCGAGCTGCTGCAGCTCATGGCCCAGCAGCCGGACCTGCTCCTCTTTGACGAGCCGGAATCGGGCGTGGACCTGGAAAACATGGCCCTGGTGGGCAACACCGTGCGCTATTTGCTGGACGGCATGCCGGAACAGCCCGCCGCCACCCTGCGTCAGCAGCACCAATCCCGCTCCACCAGCGGGCTTATCATCACCCATACCGGCCATATTCTGAAATACGTCAACGCCCACCGGGGCCAGGTCATGTACCGCGGTCGGCTCTGCTGCGAGGCCAACCCGCGCGACATTCTGGACCACATCGCCCAGCATGGGTATCAGGAGTGTCTGCGCTGCCTGGCAGGCGACGCTTACGGCCGCATTGCGGAGGCTCCACGCCCATGAGCACGCTCGATCTTTCCCGTTACGCCTTTGCCGGCGGCGAAAACGCCGCCCCCATCGAAAACCTCTCCAGCCTGCCCGCCGAAGACCAGGAACGCCTGGTGCTGGCCGGCATCGACGTCAACGATCACAGTGTGAGCGGGGCCTTCATGCAGCTCAACCACGCGGGCGTGCACTGCGAAACCCGTCAGGAAGGGCTGGAGCTTATGGACATCCGCGCCGCCCTCAAAAAGTACGACGGCCTGCCCCGCTACTTCTGGCAACTGCTGGACCCAGAGAAGGACGAATACACCCGCCTTACCCGCGAGCACTGCAACGGCGGCTACTTTGTGCGGGCGCGCAAGGGCGTTAAGGCGCTGCAGCCCGTGCAGTCCTGTATGTTCATCAAGGGCGACGGCGCGGGGCAAAGCATCCACAACATCGTCATTGTGGAAGAAGGGGCGGAAATGCACGTCCTGGGCGGCTGCGCCACGGCGCACAACGCGCGTGAAGTGGCCCACCTGGGCATTACTGAATATTTTGTGGAAAAAGGCGGCAAGCTCACCTTCACCATGATCCACAACTGGAGTGAAACCGCCGCGGTGCGCCCGCGCTCGGCAGGCCGCGTGGAAGCAGGCGGTGAATTCCAAAACAACTACATCCTGCTCAAGCCCGTGGGCGACCTGCAGATGTACCCCGGCATGCGGCTGGTGGGCGAAGGGGCCGTGGCGCGCTTCAATTCCGTCATTGTGGCCCCGGAGGGCTCCCATGTGGACAGCGGCAACCGCATCGACCTGGACGCCCCCCACACCAGGGGCGAGATCATCTCGCGCGTGGTGACCACGGGCGGCGAGGTGATCAACCGGGGCTTTATCGGGGCCAGCGCCACCCCCGCCAAAGGCCACCTGGAGTGCAAAGGCCTTATCCTGGGCGGCGGGCGCATGCACGCCATCCCGGAGCTGGACAGCAACCAGGACGGCGTGGAGCTTTCGCACGAGGCCGCCGTGGGCAAGATCGCCCAGGAGGAAATCGAATACCTCATGGCCCGCGGGCTCGATGAGGACGAAGCCGCCGCCACCATTGTGCGCGGTTTTCTCAACGTGGAGATCATGGGCCTGCCCGCGCCCCTCAAAAAAGCTATGGATGCGCAGATCGCCCTGCTCCAGGCCCACAAGGGCATGTAGCAGACGCAGCCCGGAGGCTGCAAGCGGGGCGCGGGGCAAGGGCGTGCGCCCCCAGGCGGCGAAAGAACGTGTGGGGGATTACCGGGAAACGCAACATGCGGCCCCCTTGGGGACGCCCAGCGTGGAGCGTGCAAATCCCCCAGAGCCGTGCGGCCTTTTTACGTTGTGTGCGGCATGCGCAGCACATGGCTTTCCGTGAGCTGTGGACTTGATCCAGGCAGTCGGGCTGACCTTATCCCGCGGGAGGACAACAGCTCCGGTCCGCCCGTGCTGCTGCGGCGCAAAACGCCGCCTTGACCGTGAGATTTTTTGGGGATATATTGCAGTGTTGGGCCTATAGCTCAGTTGGTAGAGCCTCCGGCTCATAACCGGCTTGTCCCAGGTTCGAGTCCTGGTGGGCCCACCAAACGCACATCCGGCAAAGCCCGTCAACGTCCGCAAGACCTTGGCGGGCTTTGCTTTTATGGCGAATGACGCTTCTTTTAGGTTCGCATAGGTTCGTTGATAGCCGCAAGTTTTGGTGGCAACTTTGGGGGCAACAGCAAGCCATCTCGGAGGCGTAACCTTTCCAGCACTCGCACAACACGCACCCCTGTCTCCTTGTGCTCCTATGCAGGAACACTAACTTTTCACTGGTATATTTTTCTGGGGGAGGGCCATACCTTCCAGTTTTTTCTGGGTTGTTTTGATGCTGATAAGGAAATCGCGTTCAGCATGCGAGAGTTCGTCTAGGGTTTTCTGGCGGTATTTTTCATATTCAGCTTGGGCTATCTTCAGGGCCGATTCGTGGCTGACGGCCCCGGCATTTTCCAAAACACCTTGACCATAACGTTCGGCAAAATCGTCCAATTCAATAACCCAGTCCTTCATGTACATGGGCTGATGATTCATGGCGCGAAGTTCCGCAAGGTCGAAAAATGCGGAAACCATACGGTTCAACCTCGCAAGCTCGTCGCCTTTAAGATAATTCTTGGCGATGGCGATTTCATGCTTCATTGGTTGCGTCTTGGAAAAGACCGTCATGCCCATGAATGGCCGTTCGGCATTTGCGCGTTCAGCAATGATTTCCGCCGCCGTGTGTCCGTGCGCGGCGTAGTGAATTTTATTCTGTACGACCTTGAAGAATTTCTGCGACTCTGGAGTGCGTGGGTCATAGTCGGCACGGTGGCATAGAGATCAAGGAGTTGCCGATAGAAAACTTTCTCGCTGGAGCGGATGTCGCGGATGCGTTCCAGAAGTTCGCGCCAATAATTGCCGCCGCCTGCTTGTTTGAGCAGTTCGTCGTTCAGGGCAAAGCCTTTGGCGAGATATTCGCGCAGTACGCCGGTCGCCCAACGCCTGAATTGCACTCCTCGTAGGGATTTCACGCGATATCCAACTGAAATGATTATGTCAAGGCTGTAGAAAGCGACCGGTTTGTCGGAATGAGCAACGTGCAAAAACTGCACATTGCTTTTTTCGTCAACCTCGCCTTCCGAAATAGCGTTATTGACATGCCGGGTGATGACCGACCTGTCTCTTTGGAACAATTCAGCCATCTGTGCTTGCGAGAGCCAAACAGTTTCGTTTTCCATTCGGACATCGATACGGGTTTTCCCGTCTTCAGTCTGATACATGACAATTTCAGATTTATTTGGCTCCATGGTTTCACCCCATATCAATTGTTCGCGTGTGTGCTTTCATAAAGGTGCCATTTTTACCATTCCGAACATGGGCGGTTACCGTCCGGCCTTTGAAAGCTTTGCATTGGCGGCGACGATATCGACCATTGCCTTCACGGCTCGATCTATGGTCGAATCAAGATTATAGTCAGCCGCCGCGACCAGAGAAGCGCGTCTCTCATCAAGTAGCTGATTTGCTTTTGCCTTGGAACTTCGCTTTTTGGGATTGAAGACTGCAATGGAGTGCCCGCCTTGTGCTTTTACCAAGCGCATACACGGGATGTCGGTTTCTCCATCGCCAATGAATACCATATTTGTAAAAGGGACATACCGATCTGATTGGGCTGTGAACTTATTGATCTTGCTGTTGTCAGAAACGCCAAAGCTGCCATTATTGATTCTGAAAAAATGCAGCAGTAGCTTATTTTAAACGCTTCGCACGCCTGGCGAACATTCATTATCCCATTTGTTACTGTTTTTCTGGCCGCCTCAACCCGTTGAGACGGCCTTACCATTTTTTTGTGAGGGCTTCCTGGATAACTTCATATTTGAGTTGCGTTTCGGCATACATCTTTTTCAGGCGGGCATTTTCCTTCTCCAGCTCTTTCATCCGAGCCATGAGGAAACATCCATGCCGCCATATTTTGCCCGCCATTTATAAAACGTCGCGCTGCTTATGCCGTGTTCGCGGCAAAGCTCGGTCACGAGGATCCCATTCTCGGCCTGCCTCAAAATTCCCAAAATCTGGCTGTCGGAAAATCTGGACGCTTTCATGTAAAATCTCCGTTCGGGTCAGTATCGGAAATTCTACCCATAAACGCTACTTCTTTTTGGGAGGATTACCGTCGCGCTATCTGCCCTCTTCTATGGCAAAATCCAGGCCATCCGGCCCTTCCGTCACCACATAGCGCAGGGTTTCGCGCACGCTGTTGTCCGCATTGAACGTCAGCACCACGGGGCTGCGCCCGGCAATCTCGTGCGGGCCGTTCACATACTCCACGGCGCTGATGATGACCTCATCCCCTTCCTGGCAGGCGCGGGCGGCCGCCCCGTTGAGCACGCAGCAGCGCGAGCCGGGCTCGCCGTAAATAACATAGGTGGAAAGGCGCTGGCCGTTGTTTTTGTTCCAGATATAGACGAATTCCAGGGGATAGATGCCGGCAGCGCGGCACTGTTCCGGATCCAGCGTTATGGAGCCGTGATAGTTGAGCGCACAACCCGTAACCCGGATGCCGTGCAGCTTGGCCCGCAGAATTTGCAGCATGACGATACTCGCTTCTGAAAAAAAAGAAAAAGACGCGTCCGCCCTGGGATGGCGGCTGTTGCCGGCACAGGCCGGGCGCACCGGGCATCATGAGCGCCCTGCCGTTGCCCCGTACGTTGCACGACAGCAAGGCGCTCGCTCCGCGCTGCGCGCGGCCAGGCCGAATGAGCGTCGTTGCGGCGGGCGTCTGCGCCTTGCAGACGCCGGGACATTTCCGGAGAAAAAGTGCTGGTGCGGGAAATGCGCCCCGCTATGGGGACTAATACGCCTTGATGTACTCGTCAAGGTTTTCGGCCGAGCAGTTGCGGCTGACCCAGAAGGCCGAGGCCCAGACCATAAGCGCCGTGGCCTGCGTGTCGTCCAGACCTTTGAGTTTGGCCTCCAGGCTGGATTTGCTGGCCCCGTGGCGCAGATGCACGCCGTTGAGCTCGCAGGCGTCATCCACCCGCAGCTGCAGGTAAGAAAGGCGGGTGTGGTCGGGCATGAGCTTCATGTCTTTGTGGGCTTCCACAATGGTCTTCAGCTCCGCAGCGCTGAACATGTGCTTGATGTTGGTGATGGCCCGGAAAAACGTATCCACCGCCCAGGGCAGAATAAACTCCGCCCCGGCGCTCTTGGTGCGAAAATAGTCCTTGAGCCAGCGTTCCTGTTCATCATTGATGCGTGCGGCAACCTGCGGCATGGGGCCCCCAATCTGACGCGAAAACCCGGAAACGGCGTGGGCCGCGGGCTTTTACGCGCTCTTTTTCCTTGCGCTACACCAGCTTGAATAAAAATTCAAGATAAAATCTAGACTTTTACCCAAAATATTTTCCGCCATTTTGGCATAACCTGTCAAGGCATAACGCCGGAACGCCGTAAAATTTTACCTTTTATAGTTATAAATTAAGTATGTTATATTGTTCTGCGCCAGGTGTGACGCCCCTTATGCGCGCTGACGGCAATGTTTTGCTTGCTGGCGTTCATAAGGGCGCCGGCCCCCAGAGGCAAACCGGCATCCGCGCCGTCCCGCCCTTGCCTCGCGCCGCATGGGGGCGTAAAGAACAGCGACCATGTCCCAGCCCCCTGCGCCCGCCCTCTCCCGCCACGCCGCCTTGGTCCGCATGCACGCGGCCACGGTGCTCTTCGGCGTTTCCGGCATTTTGGGCAAGCTCTGCCAAAGCTCCGCGCCGGTGCTGGTCTGCGGAAGGGCGCTCTTTGCCGTGGCCGCCCTGGGGCTCATCTGCCTTTCCCGGCGCGAAACGCCCTGGCGCGGCCTTAATCGGCGCGACGCGGCAAGCCTTGCCCTGAGCGGCGCGCTGCTCGCCGTCCATTTTGTGACTTTTTTTCAGGCTATCAAGCTGGGCGGCGTGGCCGTGGGCACCTTGGGCTTTGCCTGCTTTCCCGCCTTCACAACCCTTTTTGAAGCCCTGACCTACCGTGAGCGCCCCAGCGCCGCCGAGCTGTGGAGCCTCGTCGCCGTGAGCCTGGGCCTGGTCTGCCTGACCCCGTCCTTTTCCCTGAACAGCGTTGCCACCCAGGGGTTGCTTTGGGCGGTACTTTCCGGCGCGGTTTACGCCTTGGTGGCCGTTGTCAACCGCCGCGCGGCGGCCACCGTCTCCGGCATGCGGGCCTGCTGGTGGCAAAACGTGGTTATCCTCGCCTGCCTTCTGCCCTTCACGGCCAACGCCCTGCCCGCCGTACCGCCCCTGGACTGGCTGTGGATCGCCTGCCTGGGGCTCTTCTGCACCGCCCTTGCTTACAGCCTCTATGTGGGCAGCCTCACCGCCCTCAAAGCCCGCCAGGCCGCCACTATCATCACCCTGGAGCCCGTCTACGCCATCCTCATGGCCTGGGCGCTCTTTGGCGCGGCCCCCGGCCCCCGCACCGTCCTCGGCGGCACGCTCATCCTGGGCGCGGTGCTCTACGGCAACAGAAGGTAAAAAATATTTGCGGAGGGGGGACTTTTTGTGAACAAAAATTCCCTTCCCTCCGCACCCTCCCTTCAAAAAAACTTTCTCTCTTCAAAAAACGCGCAGGCTATGCCCTGAATGGGAAAAGGTTGTGCTGATTCTGCGGCAAGTCCGACTTTACCGACTTGAGGAAGGATGAACGACCTGCGGGAACATTGCAGCTAGAGCAGCTTAACTTTGAGAATATGTATTCTCAAAGTTTAAGGCACGCTCGTTTCGGCGCTTAACAGCGCAAATAAATTGCGCTTACACCTCAACAGCGGGCGTCTGCTCACGCAGCCGCCAGGGCATTTCAAAGTTGAAATGCCTAGAACATGTCGGCCATGCCGTAAAGCTTGCCGGGCTTTTTGTTCGCCAGCCAGGCGGCGGCCCGCAGAGCTCCCTGGGCGAAGGTCTCCCGCGAATGGGCATGGTGGCTCACCTCAATGCGCTCGCCCGGCCCCATAAAATACACGGTGTGCACGCCCACTACGTCCCCGCCGCGCACGGCCTGAATGCCGATCTGCGCCTTGGGCCGCGCCCCGATAATCCCATCCCGCGCGGAGCAGCGCACGTCGTTGAGCTTCCAGCCGCGCGCTTCGGCCAGGCCTTCGCCCAGGGTAAGCGCCGTGCCGCTGGGGCTGTCCTTCTTGCGGTTGTGGTGGATTTCCACGATTTCTATGTCATAAGGTTCGCCCAGGGCGCGGGCCAGCTCCGGCAGAATCTTGCGCAGCACATTGACGCCTATGCTCATGTTGGAGGCCCAGAAAATGGGGGCGCGCCGCGCCAGGGCTTCCAGTTCGGCTTTTTCCGCTTCGCTGAAACCCGTGGTGCCGATGACCAGGGCGTTGCCCGCGGCCGCTGCGGCGCGGGCAGAGGCCAGGCTTACGGCCGGTGCAGTGAAGTCAATGATCACCGCGCCCGGAACCTTGGTCAGCAGTTCGCCCAGATCGGCGGACACCGGGCAGGACGCGCCCCCAAGCTCGCCCACGCGCTCCTTGCTGTCCACCATGCCCGCCAGACTGTATGCCGGCTCCGTAGCGGCCAGATGACTGATGGTCCTCCCCATGCGCCCATTGGCTCCCACCACGATGATTGCCGTGCTCATAGCGTCTCCTTCCGTTATTCCGGTTCTATGCCGGATTGGTGCAATGCTTCTTTGAACGCCGCTTCGTCCAGGACGTTCACGCCCAGCGCGCGCGCCTTGTCCAGCTTGCTGCCCGGCTTTTCCCCCACCACCAGATAGTCCAGCTTTTTGCTCACGCTGCCCACGGCGATGGCTCCGGCGGCCTCGGCCAGCTTCTGGGCTTTGTCGCGGGGCATGCGGAGCGAGCCGGTAAACAGGATGCGTTTGTCCGCCAGCGGACCGCTAGGGCGCGCCGCAACGGACGCGCCGCCCTCCCCGCTCTGCGGCCAGAGGCCCAGGGCCTTGAAGCGCGCCAGCGTTTCCCGGTTGGCCGGGCTGTCAAAAAAATTGCGGATGGAGGAAGCCACCTCCGGCCCCACGTCAGGCAGGGCCTGCAAGCTCGCGGCCGAGGCGTTTTCCAGCTCGTCCAGGCTGTAAAAATGCCCGGCCAGGGTCCGCGCCGTCTGTTCACCCACATGGCGGATGCCCAGGGCGCTGATCAGCCGCCGCAGATCCGCCGTCTGCCGGGCCGCCGCCAGGGCGTCCACAAACTTCTGCGCCAGCACGTCGCCCATGCGGGCAAAGCCCAGCAAATCCGGCACGGTCAGCGTAAAAAGGTCGGCAGGGGACTGCACCCTGCCGCTGGTCACGAGCTGCTCTATCCACTTCTGTCCCACGCCCTGCACGTCCAGCCCGGCCTTGGACACAAAGTGGGTGATGGCCCGCAGCCGGATGGCTGGGCAGGCCAGATTTTCACAGCGCCAAGCGGCCTCCCCTTCTTCCCGGTAGACGGGCTGACCACAGGCCGGGCAGGTGCGGGGGAACTGAAAAATCACGGCGTCGGCCGGGCGCTTTTCCAGCACCGGGCCCAGCACTTCGGGGATGACGTCGCCCGCGCGCTGCACCAGAACCGTATCCCCCACGCGCACGTCGCGGGCGCGTATTTCGTCCTCGTTGTGCAGGGTGGCGCGCGAAACCAGCGCACCGCCCACGGCCACGGGCTCAAGCACGGCCACGGGCGTAAGCACGCCCGTGCGGCCCACCTGCACTTCAATGGCCTTAAGCAGGGTCTGCGCCTGCATGGCGGGAAATTTGAAGGCCACGGCAAACCGCGGCGCGCGGGCCGTGTAGCCCAGGGCCGCCTGCGCCTCCAGATCATCCAGCTTGGCCACGGCCCCGTCGATCTGCATGGAAAAGCGGGGGCGCTCCTCCCGCACCCAGGCCGCATAGGCCTCCACCTCTTCCAGATTGCGGCAGAGCCGCCCCTGCGGCGGGGTCAGAAATCCGTAGCCCGTGAGCCTGACCATGAGCTCGGACTGCAACCGACAGGGCGCTGCCGGGGCCCACTGCGCCTCGCCCAGGCTATAAGCCAGAAAGCGCAGCGGGCGCGCCTCCGTAACGGAAAGATCCAGCTGACGCAGGGTGCCGGCGGCGGCGTTGCGCGGATTGACAAAAGGCTTTTGCCCCAGCTCCTCCTGCCGGGCGTTAAGGGCCGCGAAATCCTGCTTGTACATGACCACTTCGCCGCGCACTTCCAGCCGGGCGGGGAAGGGCCCCTCCCCGCGCAGGCGCAACGGCACTGTGCGGATGGTGCGCACAGCGGCGGTGACCACCTCGCCCGTGAAGCCGTCCCCGCGGGTGAGGGCCGCACGCAGCACGCCGTCTTCATAGACGATTTCCAGAGCCAGACCGTCCAGCTTGGGGTCGCACCAGAAGGACGCGGGCAGCGGCCCATTGAGGTCCGCATCCCAGGCGCGGCGCATGCGCTCTGCAAACTCCCGCCACTCTTCGTTGGAAAAGACGTTCTCCAGGCCGTACATGCGCTGCCGGTGCGCCTTTTTGTCCAGCCCCTCCAACAGGCCGCCCCCCACGCGCAAGGTGGGCGAATCGGGCCTGCGCAGCTCTGGCCAGCGCTCTTCCAGGGCGACCAGCTCGCGGAACAGCGCGTCGTAGGCGTCGTCGCTGATTTCGGGCGCGTCCAGCGTGTGGTACAGGTAATTGTGGCGCTCCAGCTCGTCCGCGAGCCAAAGGGCGCGTTGGCGTTCTGCCGCACTGGGACCAGAGAGGGGCAGGCTGTGCTGTTGCGGGGGCGTGAACGGGGGCAGTGGAGCCATGAAAAAACCTTCCTGGGCGCGTAACGTAAAGACAAAAGGTTGCCGCGCAGGGAAAACGCTGCGCGCAAAAAAGAAAGGGACGCGGGGCCGGCCTGCTGCCGCGCGCCTATTCCGGCAGCGCAATAAGACGGGTGCGCAGCTGGCGGATGCGGTCGCGCAGCTCGGCCGCGCGTTCAAATTCCAGGTCGCGGGCGGCCTGCCGCATTTCCTTTTCCAGCCTGGCCACCAGCAGGGCCGTATCCTCGGCCGTAAGCGGCACGTCGTTTTCGCGTGCTTTGCCGCGCGCTTTGCCGCGCCCGCGGCCCGCCCCGTCTTCCACATACAGGCTGTCCAGCGGAGATTCAAGGCCCTTGCGCGTGCTTACGGGGGTGATGTGGTGCTCCGCATTATAGGCGGCCTGGATGGCGCGGCGGCGGGCTGTTTCACCCATGGCGGCGCGCATGGAGTCCGTCTCCGCATCGGCATAGAGGATAACCTTGCCCCGCGCGTTGCGCGCGGCCCGGCCGAAGGTCTGGATGAGCGACCCTGCGGAACGCAGGAAGCCCTCCTTGTCCGCATCCAGAATGCAGACCAGGGAGACTTCCGGGATGTCCAGGCCCTCGCGCAGCAGATTGATGCCCACCAGCACGTCAAATTCGCCCAGGCGCAGGGCGCGGATGATCTGCATGCGCTCCAGGGTATCGATATCCGAGTGCAGATAGCGGGCCTTGACGCCCATATTGCAGCAGTATTCCGTCAGGTCTTCGGCCATGCGTTTGGTAAGGGTGGTCACCAGCGCCCGTTCGCCCTTGGCCGCCCGCGCCTTGCATTCGCCCAGCAGGTTGTCCATCTGCCCCTTGGTGGGGCGCACCTCCACTTCCGGGTCCACCAGCCCTGTGGGGCGGATGATCTGCTCCGCCACGATGCCCTGGGCCTGATCCAGCTCATACTTGCCCGGCGTGGCCGAAACGTAGACCACCTGATTGAGCAGCGCCGTAAACTCGTCAAAACGCAGAGGGCGGTTGTCCAGGGCCGAAGGCAGCCGGAAGCCGAAGTCCACCAGGGTCTGCTTGCGGGAGCGGTCCCCCTTGTACATGCCCCCCACCTGCGGCATCGTGATATGGGATTCGTCCACAAACAGGATGAAGTCTTTGGGAAAATAGTTGAGCAGACAGGAAGGCGGCTCCCCGGCCTTGCGGCCGTCCAAGTGGCGCGAATAGTTTTCTATGCCGTTGCAGTAGCCGAGCTCCTCTATCATTTCCAGGTCGAGCTGGGTGCGCTGCTCCAGGCGCTGGGCCTCCACCAGTTTGCCGTGCTCCTGAAACCAGGTCAGCCGCGCGGCCAGCTCGTCGCGGATGTCGTCCGCCGTGCGCTTAAGGTTGTCCTGGGCCGAAACATAGTGACTGGCGGGATAGAGCACGGTTTTGCCCACCTCGGCCAGCACCTCGCCGGTAAGCGGATCGATCTCGCGCATGCTGTCGATATCGTCGCCGAAAAATTCCAGGCGCAGGGCGCGCTCGTGGTGGTAGGCCGGGATGACTTCCAGCGCATCGCCGCGCACGCGGAAGGTGCCGCGGTGGAAGTCGTAGTCGTTGCGCTCGTAGTGCACCTCCACCAGCCGGGCCATAAGGGCGTCCATGGGGAAGCGCTGCCCCACCTCCACGGGGATGACCATCTTGGCGTAGTATTCCGGCGAGCCCAGGCCGTAGATGCAGGAAACCGAAGCCACGATAACCACGTCGCGCCGCGTCAGCAGGGCGTGGGTGGCGGCGTGGCGCAGCTTGTCGATATTGTCGTTGATGGAGGAATCTTTTTCGATATAGGTGTCCGAAGCGGGCACATAGGCTTCCGGCTGGTAATAATCGTAATAGCTGACAAAATACTCCACGGCATTGCGCGGGAACAGCGCGCGGAACTCGCCGTAAAGCTGGGCGGCCAGCGTCTTGTTGGGGGCCAGCACCAGAGCGGGCCGGTTGCAGCGGGCTATGACGTTGGCCATGGTGAACGTTTTGCCCGATCCGGTAACGCCCAGGAGCACCTGCGCGGGCACGCCGGCCTCCAGATTGGAAACCAGGGCGTCGATGGCGGCGGGCTGGTCGCCCGTGGGCGTATAGGCCGTTTCCAGGCTGAACGGCGGGGATTGGAGCGTATCCATCAGGGTGCTTTCAGTTGCGTCCATCTAAAAGGAAGAAAAAAATGCAGACCACAGGCGGCGGCAGAGCGAGCCGCCCACTTGCCCCGCTTACACTGCCGCCCGCCACTGGCCGCTGGCCGGATCGTGCATATAGGCCGTGCGCCAGGGCGTCCAGGGCAGATCGACCGCGGCGGCGGCCGTTGGGGCTTCGCCCAGCGCTTCCCGCAGCCGGGCCACAAAAAAGGCGCGCGGCAGCAATACGCCGCCCATGCGCATAATATGGGGCGTTTCCTGCTGGCAGTCCAGCAAAAGAGCCCCCCGCTGCCGCAAAAGCTCCACCAGCCCTGCCAGGGCCGCGCGCGAGGCTTCGGCGGCCCTGTGGAACATGGATTCGCCAAAAAACGCCCGTCCCAGGGCCACGCCATAGAGGCCGCCCGCCAGCTCGCCGTCCCGCCAGGCTTCAATGGAATGGGCGTAGCCCAAGGCGTGGAGGCGCTCGTAGGCGGCGATCATGGCCGGGATGATCCAGGTGCCGCTCGCGCCGGGGCGCGGCGCGGCGCAGGCGCGGATGACGCGGCCAAAGGCCCGGTCCAGCGTGAGAGCAAAGGGGCTGCGGCGCAAGGCCCGCGCGCTGCGGCGCGGCAGGCGAAAATCCCCCAGCGGCAGCACGCAGCGCGGGTCCGGCGACCACCAAAGCACTGGCAGCCCCTCTTCATACCAGGGGAAGATGCCCCGGCTGTAGGCCGCCAGCAGCCGCTCCGGCTGCAGATCGCCGCCCATGCACAAGAGGCCGTCCGCGCGGGCCGCCTCCAGCGGCGGAAACTGCGCAGCCAGAGCCGCCACAGCGCCGTAGAGCATCAGCAGCGGCCCAGGCGTGCCGCCCTGGAAAACGCTGCCGCACGCGGCGCGGCAAAAACACAAGATACAGCGCTCATGCCCAAGGTGTACCCAGTTTGCGGGCACACTTCAAGCACAAGCGCCATAGCTGGTCTACACCAGAGAGAGGCGGCAACTTTCCAGCCGGGGCCAAGGATTTCCAGTACCTTTTTTACCTTGCCGGGGGATTAGAGAATAAGCAGTTCGCGCACATGGCATTTCCTTAGGGCATTTCAACTTTGAAATGCCCTGGCGGCTGCGTGAGCAGACACCCGCTGTGGAGGCGCAAGCGCAATGTGTTTGCACTGTTAAGCCCGAAACGAGTGTGCCGCAAACTTTGAGCATGCCTGTTCTCAAAGTTAATCTGCTCTAAAAGGGCTGTCAGGCGGCGCGAGATTGGGGGCGTGATCCTCAAAGATTCATTTTTTGGGGCTACATAAAGCGCATAGGTTCCGAATGGACGAATTTTCAATTACAACCCCGCGCAAATGCTTGCCGTATCCAAGACGTTGGCAAAGAAGCCGTTCAGAGCCGCCATGCAGGCTGTCTGCACATCCAGGGCGGATACGGTTTTACTGTTGAAAGACAAGTCTCGCGTAGCGCAGGCGTCATGAGCCAGCGTGCAGGCAAATCCAAGATCGCAGGATGCCCGTACCGTACTGTCAATGCACATATGGGTCATCATGCCGGCTATGATAAGTTCTGTGACCGACGCTGCCTGTAAGTCCCGCAACAGAGTCGTTTCCCGGAAGGAGTTCGGGAAGTTTTTCCTGATCACCGGTTCGTTGGCAAACGGTTTCACGCAGGGATGAACTTCCACGCCTGTCGTGTTTTGCAGAAAAAATGCCGCGTCGGGCCGGGTGGAAATATGCTGAATATGAAACACCGGGAGGTTTTTGTCTCTACAAGCGGCAAGCAGCTTACCCGCCATGAGTCCGGCGGATTCACTACCGACCAGTTCCATCTTCCCGTTTGGGAAGTAGTCATTTTGAATATCTATGAGCAGCAAGGCTTTCAATTTCATTTCTCCTGTCGAGGTGTGGCGCAGGTTGCTCCGCAGTTCCCAAACGCCCCAAAGGCCGGGAACATCCCAACGTAGAAGCACTGTAGTAGTTCAGACAGGATCTGACAGTGGGCTCCGTTTTGGTGGCTCCGATTGTCCGATTAGCTGCGTCGTCCGACCTTTTCCATCCAGAGCTGTTTTCCATCAAGAATTGTTTGCATAGGCGTTCTGCCGCAGCACATTTTGCCTTGATGGGCCCTCGGTATTGCAATGCTCCAGCCAGGCGTCCAGATCTGTCTGTAACTCTTCCAGAGATTGATACAATTTTCTACGGAAGGCAACCCGGTAAAACTCGCGAAGGATCGTTTTGTGGAAGCGTTCGCAGATGCCGTTTGTCTGCGGACGTCGTGCCTTGGTCCTGGTGACCCTCCCCTAGGTAATTCTGTGGTCAATTTTTTCCTGTATTATGTATTATTTTCTGAAACCAATTAGGCTCTTTTCCTTGTGGGAAAAGATCATTACGCATTTCTTTAACAAGCTTTTCTACTGTAGTATCTGGAGAATTTGGAGGTGTGCTACTTACAATATTTAGAAGTCGCACAACTTCTTCACTGCCACATAGTCTTATACGTTCTATTGCTGCTGTTCTTGCCCATATAGCTTCCTCACGAGCCATTGTTTGCGATTTTGTCGCTATATTCAGGTAATTTATGTAGGCGTCCCGTCTTTCTTCAAAATAACGCTTTGATATTGTCTTTTTGTTTTCAAAATATTCTTTTAGGAGGAGTGTCACAACGCTACCGATTCCAAGGCCTCCTATCAGACTTACTAAGTCCATTATGTTCTCCTTATTATTTAACTATATAGACATAAAATTAATATATTGAGATTATTAACTATCGGCTCAATACAAATAGGATTATTATTCGTCTTCGATTTTCGCTACTGTCTTTGTTCCAATTGTTCTTACTGATTTAAGTTCTTTTATTTTATTATCTAAAAAAACAGAATCTGCTAAATGAACATATCGTGGATAGCCTTTATGATTGATATTGATAATATTAATATTTGAAATTCTTTTATTGCTGACATTAGAGTTGAGAAATATTTCATATCATCACCGTCTGCTTTTGAATATTAAATAAAGTTTCAATCCCCGCAGTCACGTTCAAAAACTGCATTTTGCCTATGGCTTCAAAAAGCACCCTCTGGTTAAACCTCATTCCGTTTTCATCCAAGGCATAACCACTGGAAACGCTGTTGTCTGCATGCCCCTGAATTTCGTCTAAGTGTTCCTGGCTTACACCAGAGTTCATGCCCATGTTCTTGAACAGACGCCTGAAGCTGTGGAATGATTTCGGCTTGGCTGCCCCAAGCCTCCCCTCTTCAATGCTTTGGCGAATGCCTAGTTCCTCAGAGTATTTCTTCCACCAATCTGTGAACTTGTCGCTCATTTTGTTTTGCGCGTTTGGGATGAATGTTGGGAATAGCTGTCCTTGTTCCCCATGTTGGCTTTTGAGTTTCTGAACGTGAGACAAAAAGCCAAGCTCAAGAAGTCGGGGGTGAACGGGGATTAAGCGCTGGGCTGTCGCTGTCTTGATTGTCCGTGTTCCGTCTTCGTTGGCATAAATAGATAAGCAGGAAATACCCTGACGTTGTAAAACGTCCCCAAGCTGAAGGTGGGAAAGCTCTTCGATTCTTGCCCCTGTGTACATGCCAAGGAGCAAAAGCCAACGGTAATCCGTCCGTACAGCTTCGGCCATCCATGCGGGGTATCTCTTGCCCCTGCGGGTTGTCGCTGGCTGTGCTTTTGGCAAAGTTCCCAGCGTTGAACATTGGCTAAACAAGCTGGACTTTTTGAAGATGGTTTCAATATCCTGCTGGGAATAGGGATTCTTTACTGGAACCCTAGTCTTTGTCTTCTGTTCATATACTGTAATCCCCGAAGCCGGGTTAAAATTTATATAGCCGTTTCTAATGGCGGTTGTAAACACAGTGCTGAGAACCGCAAGGCGTCCTTCATTGGTTGTCTTAGGCGCAAGAACTTTAAATTTTATGCCTTTTGCTCTTTGCTCATCGACCCATTTTAATACTTCTGGAAACTTCTTCCTGTCCATGCTGCGCGGTAGGTTGGTAGGAAGAGTTACAAGAACATCCTTGTATTGCAGAATATGTGTCTTTGTGATTGCCTTGATAGGCAAATCCCCCACAAGTTCAATAAAGCGGCGTACAGATGCTTCAAAGCTTCTAAGGGTTCCTGGGGATGGCTTGCGCTCTTCAAGATACCGTTTCCATGCCTCAGAGAAAGGCGGGTTGTCGATGGAAGGAATCAAGTTCGGGTTTACTCCCACTCCTGGGGCATTTTGCGGCAAATGAGCTGCGTTTTTGGCCTGGGCCATATCATTGGTCATCTTGCCCGCTTTCGGCTTCTCTGGGGTCTCTATCCACGCCCCCTTTGACCGCTGCAAGACGGCTTTCTGAACCGTGACTTCCTGAAGCAGCATATCAAGGCAGAATTTGCGGTAGGCTTCGGAAGTCAGGCGTTCGTCTTCGGTTTCTGGGGTCGCTATGCCATGCTCTGCAAGGTAGCTGTCTGCCACTGACTCAATTATGTGGGTGTCACCCTCAGCAATGAAGGGTTCTGAAGCGGCTACAAAAAGCTCTGCGTCTCGTTCAAGCTGCCTGCCCTCTTCCTCGCTGATGCCGGAGAGCCGTCTAAAGGGCTTGGGCGTGTATATAATCCCCTTGGCTGCGTTGAGTTCAACCAAGAGTGCCTGTTGCTCGTCCCAAGCGGCCTTGGCTTCCTTAACGTCTTTGCGCAACGGTGCCCTGCGGTTGGCTTCGTCTTTGTGTAAAGCTTCGTGAGGGTACAGCAGGGCAAGACGCTCAAGTTCAAGGGCTGAAATTTGCGTAAACGGGGTCAGGGCTGGGGCTTCTTCTTGCGCTGGCTCTGGAATGGCTGGGGAGGTCTCAAGCGGCTGCGGCTTGGCTTTCAGCTTTCGCCTGTGTTCGCTAAATTCCTGTTCAAGCTGTTGGGCTTTGAGAAGTATTTTTGACTGAGCTTCTTTATCGTCTTCAGTGTGAAGGCTAAACTTCCATTCAGTCCTTGGGGCGTAGACTTCGAGCAAGTCCGTAGGGACTCGCATACGAAAGTACAGGGAACGGCTTCGGGGTATCCGGCAGGGTTTCGGCGGAATAAAAGACAAGGCCCTCATGCCTCCGTGTGTACAGCCTTCGTGTACACACTTCAAGCATAAGGGCCTTATATCTCTAGCGCTTAACGTATTTCAAGCGCTTGCATTTCAATGGTAGCAAGGGAGGGATTTGAACCCCCGACACTGCGGGTATGAACCGCATGCTCTAACCAACTGAGCTACCTTGCCGTATGTAGGCCGCCGTTCAGCGGCGCGACGCATTCAATACAAGATTTGCCTGCCGCTGGCAAGAAATTTTTTGCAGCAATCTCAGTAAACCATGAAATAATAAACCAGCGGCGCCAGAATCAGCCGGTACACGGCAAAGGGGATGAGCGTCATGCGCCCCATCAGGGCCACAAAGGCCTTGACGGCCACCAGGGCGGAGAGAAAAGAGCCGATCATGCCCACGGCAAAAAAAGGCAGGTCCGCCGCGGAAAACAGGCTCCAGCTCTTGAGCAGATCGTAGCCCGTGGCCGCCACCATGATGGGTACGGCCGCGATGAAAGAATACTCCGCCGCCAGCGGGCGCTTGGCCCCCAGCAGCATGCCGCCCATGATGGTGGCGGCCGAACGGGAAAAGCCCGGCCACAGGGCCAGGCACTGGAAGCAGCCGATGCCCAGCGCCAGACGCGGCGTCATGTCGTCCAGCGTGAGGCAGATGGGGCGAAGTTTGCGCCGCTCCACCCAGATCATGCACAGGGCCCCCACAGCCAGGGCCAGCAGCACGGTAAGAGGGCGAAAAAGGTGTTGCTTGATGTAACCGTGCAGCAAAAGGCCCAGCACGCAGGCGGGCAGCGAAGTGAGCGCCAGAAGGGCGATGCCCCGCATGCCGGCAAAGCGCGCATAAGGCTGGGGCCGCAACAGCCCCCAGAAGCGCTGCCGGTAGAGCACCACCACAGCCAGGATAGCCCCCAGCTGGATAACCACCTCAAAGGTGGCGGCCTTTTCGCCCACAAAATTGAGCAGATCGCCCACCAGGATCAGGTGCCCGGACGAAGATACGGGCAAAAATTCCGTAATACCTTCCACAATACTCAGGATGAGCGCCGTAAACAGGTTGTCCATATATGTTGTCCCTGGTCGCGCCGACGCGCGGCGCGCCTTGGTTCTGCAGTTCAGCGAAAGGACCGCGACGGCGAATCGGCATTGCCAAATCCCGCCGCGGCGGCTATAATCAAGAGAAAAAGGATGTGTTCCATGAGCAGCATCATGCCACAAGGCGAACTGGTTCGCAAAGCCGCCGCATACCTGGCGGAGCAACGGGCCGCAAACCCCGGCAAAAGCCTGGCCTCGCTTCTGGACGAGGCGGGCATGCGCTTCAACCTTACCCCGCTGGACGCCGCCGCCCTGGAGCGGCTGTTCCGTCAATCCTGTTCAGAAAAACCGTAAGCGCCCAGGGCGCGCCCTGCCCCGCCGCCCCTTGCTGCGCTCGTGCCAGGCCGCGCCCGAAGCGGGGATCGCGGCCAGCGCGGCGCACAGGGGCCGTCACCTGCAGCCTCAGGCAATGTGCCCGCCGTCGGGCACAGGCTTGTCCACGCTGAGCAGGGCCAGCGCGGCGTCGTCCCCGGCCGTGAGCACCATGCCCTGGGAGACCAGCCCACGGATTTTGCGCGGCGGCAGGTTAAGCACGGCGCAGACCTGACGGCCCACCAGCGCTTCCGGCGCATAGTGCGCTGCCAGCCCGGAGAGAATCTGCCGCGGTTTGCCCTCGCCGAAGTCTATTTCCAGCCGCAGAATACGGTCGGCATTGGGGTGTTTTTCCGCCTGCAGCACTGTGCCCACCCGCAGGTCCAGGGCCTGAAACTGACTGAAATCAATGAGCTCCTTTGCCGTTTCCCCGTCCGCCGCAGCGGCCGGGGCCTTTGTGTCGGCGGCTTTGGGGGCTTCCGGCGCGCTGGCCTTGCCTTTTTTGTTCGCCGGAGCGGCCTCCGCCGCATTTTTCTTGGTCTCGATGCGCGGAAAAAGGTTGGAGCTGGCGGCCAGGGCCGTGCCCGGCGCAAGGCCGTCAAAGGTATCGATTTCATCCTCCAGCCGGGGCACAGGGGGCGTCTGGGGCGTCGCATGCTGGCCCAGCTGCTCCAGCATGCGGGCCGCGGCCGTGGGCATGACCGGCCAGAGGCAGAGGGCCGTCTTGCGCATGGCCGCCAACAGCACATACATAACCGTGCCGAGCCGCTCCATGTTGCCCTGCTTGTACAAAGCCCAGGGGGCCTGGGCATCCACATATTTGTTGAGGGCGCGTACCAGCTCCCACAGGGATTCCAGCCCCTGCGCGAACTGAACGTTGCAGAACAATTGCGCAAAGTTGCGCATAGCCGTAGCGCAAAGGTCCACAATGGCCTGGTCCGCTTCCGTCAGGCCCGCAGGCCGGGGAACCACGCTGCCGAAGTACTTGCCGCTCATGGAAAGCACACGGCTGAAAAGGTTGCCCAGGTCGTTGGCCAGGTCCGCATTGATGCGGCCCGTAAGCGCCTCTTCGCTGAAGCTGGCGTCCGCGCCGAAGTGCATTTCACGCAGCAGAAAATAACGGAAGGCGTCCGCGCCGAAGCGCGCGCTCATGGCCTCGGGCTCCACCACGTTGCCCAGAGATTTCGACATCTTGGTGTCGCGCACCAGCCAGTAGCCGTGCACGTTCAGGTGGCGGTAGAGGGGCAGGCCCGCAGCCTTGAGCATGGTGGACCAGAACACGGCGTGGGGCTTGAGGATATCCTTGGCCACCAGGTGCTCGCCCGGCCAGTAGCGCGGATAATCCGGCCCGTCGGGCCAGCCCAGGGCGCTGATGTAGTTGAGCAGCGCGTCGAACCAGACGTAGCAGACGTAATCCTTGTCAAAGGGCAGCTCAATGCCCCAGGTCAGGCGCTTCTTGGGCCGGGAGATGCAAAGATCCTCCAGCGCGCCCGATTCCAGCATGGCCAGCACTTCGGAGCGGTAGCGCTCCGGCCGGATAAAGGACGGGTTGTCCTCAATGTACTGCTTGAGCCAGGGCAGGTATTTGGACATGCGGAAAAAGTAGTTTTTCTCGCTGATGTATTCCGGCTTGGTCAGATGCTGGGGGCAGAGGCCGTTTTCCAGCTCTTTTTCTGTATAAAAGCGCTCGCAGCCGTAGCAGTAATGCCCGCCGAACTCGCCGAAGTAGATGTCCCCCCGGTCGTAGACGCGCTGCAAAAAACGCTGCACAGCCGCTATGTGCTGCGGATCCGTGGTGCGCACAAAGCGGTCGTTGGCGATGTCCAGGTGGGGCCACAGGGCCCGGAAGCGGCCGCTGATGTCGTCTACAAATTCCTTAGGCGTTTTGCCCACTTTTTCCGCCGCCTGCACGATTTTATCGCCGTGCTCGTCCGTGCCGGTAAGAAAAAGCGTGTCCTCGCCCAGGAGCTTGTGGCAGCGGGCCATGGCGTCGGCCACCACAGTGGTATAGGCGTGCCCCAAGTGGGGCCGGGCATTAACGTAGTAAATGGGCGTGGTAATGAAGTAGCTGTTCACGCAAGGCTCCGTTGCTTATGGCGTCATTGGTCCGCTTCGGGGTGTTGCGGCCTGCGGCGGCGTTTACGGCGGGGTTTTGCCGCGCCGCGCGCCGGGCCATTCCCTTCGGGGGCGCTTTCGGCAGCGCCGCCCCTGTCTTCAGGCGCGGCGGCCTCCGGCCCCCCGCCCGGCGCAAAAGTCTGGTCCACGCTGTCCACGGTTTCCGGCGTAACGGAAACCACCAGCAGGCCGTCGCCCTGGGGTGGCTTTACAGCCTGACGGCTTTGGGGCGCGCCGTTCTGCGGCGCTTCAGGACGAAAAGGCGACAGAGCCTGCCATTCTTCCAGGCGGAGTTCCTGCTCCTCGCCGGTCTCGGTCAGCACCGAGAGGGAATTGCGGAACATGTTGGCCCGCAACACCTTCATGGGGCCTTTGTCCGTCTGATAGCGTTTGCCCAGGCGGGGGCAATGGCGGTGGAAGTTGTCGTAATTTTCCTGCTCGTAAGCCAGGCAGCAGAGCAGACGGCCGCAGATGCCGGAAATTTTGGCGGGATTGAGAAAAAGATTCTGCTCCTTGGCCATACGGATGGTCACGGGGGCGAACCGGCGCAGGTATCGCCGGCAGCAGCAGACCATGCCGCAGTTGCCCACGGCCCCCACCATCTGGGTTTCGTGGCGCACGCCGATCTGGCGCAGCTCAATGCGGGCCCGGTATTCACGCACCAGATCCTTGACCAGATCGCGAAAATCAATGCGCGCCGGGGCGGTAAAATAAAAAATCAGCTTGCTGCGGTCAAAAAAGACCTCCACATCCACAAGTTTCATATCCATGCGCCGTTCGCGGATGCAGCCCCGGCAAAAGGCCGCGGCCTCCTCGGCCAGGCGGTCGTTCTCCTCCCCCTGGCGGATGTCTTCCGGATCGGCCAGCCGCAAAATCTGCGGCACAGCCTGATCGCGCAGCTCTTCGGGCAGAGGGAGCGGGCCGGAGACCACGCGCCCCAGCGCCGTGCCCTGCTCCGCCGCAATAAGCACGCAGTCCCCAGCCTTGAGATCGCACGGCCCCTTATAATAGCTGGTCTGCCCCAGCGGGCGGAAGCGGACACCATATACGGGCGAGGACATGGACACGGCACACCTTTATTGAAAAGATTTCCAAAACAATTCTTTTCGGCCATTACCGCCCCGCTGTCAACACTGGACCGCGCGCCCGCCTTGCGTTCGCCGCGCCCCTGCCGTAAACTAAAAAAAGAGGAAGGTACAGCCATGATCACACGAGATGCCGCCCTGCGTCTTTTAGAGGAACACCGCACCCCGCCCGCCCTGCTGCAGCACGCCCTGGCCTCAGAGGCCATCCTGCGGGCTCTGGCTTGCCATTTGGGCGAGGATGAAGAGCTGTGGGGCCTCACGGGCTTGCTCCACGACCTGGACTACCCCGCCACGGCTGAGGCCCCTCAACGCCACGGCCTGGACGGGGCCGAACTGCTGCGCGAGAGCCTGCCGGAACCCGCCTTGGCCGCCATCCGCGCCCACAACGGGGAAATGAACGGCGTCGCGCCGCAGAGCCGCTTTGACTACGCCCTGCGCTGCGGCGAAACCGTGACCGGGCTTATCAGCGCGGCGGCCCGCATGCGGCCCACAGGGCTTGAGGGCATGGAGCCCAAAAGCATCAAGAAAAAGATGAAGGACAAAGCCTTTGCCGCCAGCGTCAGCCGGGAGAATATCCGCCAGTGCGCCGAGGCCGGGCTGGATCTGGACGCATTTCTGGCCTTGGCCATAGAGGCCATGCGCGCCATAGCCCCGCAACTGGGCCTGGACAAGGCGGTGCGCGCATGACCCCCGAAACCGCCGCCCTGCAAACGGAAATCCGCACCTTAGGCCCGTGCAAGCTCGATTCCTCCCTGCCCTACCGTACCTGGGCCGACGCGAAGACCGTGCAGGTGTTTGTGGACGAGGAGCTTTCCGACGAGGCCGCCACGCCGGGCAGCGTCTGCCTGGAGGCCGCCGGCCCGCGCAAAAAGCTCTACTTTGATTCCACCAGGGCCAAGTGCGCCATTGTCACCTGCGGCGGCCTGTGCCCAGGCATCAACGACGTCATCCGGGCCATCGTCATGGAGGCCTTCCACGCCTACCGCGTGCCCGCCGTGCTGGGCATCCCCTATGGGCTTGAGGGCTTCATCCCCAAATACGGGCATACCCCCCTGGAGCTGACGCCCGCCGCCGTGGCGGACATCCACCGTTTCGGCGGCACCATGCTGGGATCCTCGCGCGGGCCGCAGGCCCCCGATGAGATTGTGGACACGCTGGAGCGCAGCAACGTCAACGCGCTGTTCGTCATTGGCGGCGACGGCACCATGAAGGCCGCCCAGGCCATCAGCGAAGAAGTGCAGGCCAGAAACCTCAAAATCGCGGTCATCGGCATCCCCAAGACCATTGACAACGACATCAACTTCATTCCCCAGTCCTTCGGATTCGAGACCGCCGCCTTCAAGGCCACGGAAGCCATTGAATGCGCCCACACCGAAGCCTGCGGCGTGCCCAACGGCATCGGCCTGGTCAAACTTATGGGGCGGGAATCCGGCTTTATCGCCGCGCGCGCGGCCCTGGCCCTCAAGGAAGTGAACTTTGTGCTCATCCCTGAGGCGCCTTTTGTTCTGGAAGGGGAAGGCGGCCTGTTGCCCGCCCTGGAAGAACGCCTGCGCCAGCGCGGCCATGCCGTCATTGTGGCCGCCGAAGGGGCCGGGCAGCATCTGCTGGATCAGCACAGGAATACGGACGCCTCCGGCAACCCCGTGCTGGGCGACGTGGCAGCCCTCTTGCGCAACGCCTTTGCGGCCTACCTGGACGCCCGCGGCCTGGAGCATTCCATCAAGTACATTGACCCCAGCTACATCATCCGTTCCGTGCCGGCCAACGCCAACGACAAAGTCTATTGCGGCTTTCTTGGCCAGTACGCCGTACACGCGGCCATGGCCGGACGCACGGACATGGTGGTGGGCAAAATTCAGGACCGCTATGTGCACCTGCCGCTGGAGCTGGTTACGCGCAGGCGGCGCAAACTCAACATCTATTCCGACCTCTGGCGGGCCGTGCTGGAATCTACCGGGCAGGGCATGCTGGCGGGCATGCTGCCGCCCCTTTGATGGACGCGTCAGCTCCTGCATGGCATCTGCGCCAGGTCAAGGCTTCGGCCGGTTCTGGCAAGACCTATGAGCTGACGCGCTGTTTTTTGCAGCGTGTGGCGGCCTGCGCCGCGCCAGCGCCGGCCAGCGGGGCCTGCGCTCTGAATGCCGCCGGCCCCACGGGCTGGGGCGATATCCTGGCCGTCACCTTCACCAACGCCGCGGCCGCGGAAATGCGCGAGCGCGTCATTACCCAGCTCAAAAGCGCCGCTCTTGGCCGCCCGCTCCAGGGCCTGCCCCTGGACGCGCAGGCGGCCGGGCGCTGGGTCACGGCCATCATGCGGGACATGAGCGCCCTGCAGATCCGCACTATAGACAGCCTCCTGCACCTCATTGTCCGCGCGGCGGCCCTGGACCTGGGCCTGCACCCGGATTTTCAGCCCGTGTTCGCCAGCGAGGAGGCCCTGACCCCCTACCTGGACCTGCTGCTGGACGAAGCCCGGCGGCGAAATCCCGCCATGCTGGAGCTGCTGCGCCAGGTCTGCCACGCCTTGGTCCGGCACGGCAACAGCCGGGGCTTTCTGGCCGGGGAAAAAATCCTGAGCCAGTTGCGCCCTTTTATGGATAAGGCGCTGCTGGGTGAACTGGAAGGCGTCTCCCCGCCCGCCGAGCTGGAGCAACGCCGGACAACCCTGATCAAGGCGGCGCGCGCCGCGGCCCGGAACCTGCTGGACGCGGCTGCGGCCCTGGCCTGGAAAAAACAGGCTTTGAACGCAGTGGAAGACCTGGCCGCGGGCACGGTGAAGGATTCGGCTTTTTTAAAAAAAGCGGACGCTGCCGAGCTGTTCCTCAAAAACCAGACCGTGCCCCCCGCCGTGGCTGCGGCCTTTGCCCGCTGCGCCGCCTGCGCCCGGGACTGTCTGGAGGAATTCCCCCTCCTGCAGCTGGGCCAGCGCTACGCGCCCACAGTGGAGCTGGCCCGCACCCTGGCCGAAGCCTTCCGGCGCAATCAGGCGGAGGAAGGGCGGCTGCCCGGCCTGCTCATTCCGCACCTGGCGGCGGACCTTTTGCGCGCCGAGCACGGCGTGCCGGACGCCCTCTGCCGCCTGGGCGCGCGGCTGACGCATTTTCTGGTGGACGAATTTCAGGATACCAGCGCCGCCCAGTGGCGCGCCCTGCGGCCGCTGGTGCTGGAGGCCCTGGCGCGCGGGGGATCGCTCACCTGGGTGGGCGACGTAAAACAATCCATCTACGGCTGGCGCGGGGGCGATCCGGATCTTTTCGACGCCGTGCTCAGCGATGCGGACCTGACCGCCCTGGCGCCCGAGGGGGAGCGCGTCACCCTGCCCCACAACTGGCGCAGCCGCGAACAGGTGGTGCGCCACAACAACCGGTTGTTCGCCCCCCTGGAAAACCGGGAAACGGCCCTGCGCGCGCTCACGGCGCTGATGCCCGCCAACGCGCCAGCGGACGGCCTGCCCGAGGCGGCCGCCAAACTGGCGCAGGCCTTTGCGGGCGCAACGCAGCAGTGCCCGCCCCAGGGCCAACCGGGCGGCCTGGTGCAGGTAGAGGTGCTGGAGGCCGAAAACGTCGACGCCCTGAACGCGGCGACCCTGGAGCGCCTGGGCGAGCTTCTGGAAAAAGAAATCGGCCCGACGCGCCCCTGGTCCGATGTGCTGGTCCTGGTGCGGTCCAACCGCCTGGCTGCCGAGACGGCGGACAGCCTGCTTGGCCGGGGCATCCCGGTCATCACGGAAAACAGCCTGCGCCTCGCCGGGCACCCGCTGGTGGCTCAGACCGCAGCCCTGCTGACCTTTCTGGACAATCCGGAAGACAATATCGCCTTTCTTGCCGTCATCAGCGGTTCGCTGTTCCGCGAGCACCCCAAGGCCGCCCCGCTGGCCGGGGAGGATCTGCACGCCTGGTGCGCCGAAGGCCCTTGCGCCACCCCCCTCTACCGCCGGTTCCGCCTGCGCTGGCCAACAGTCTGGCAAGCGCTGCTGGAACCCTTCTTCAACCAGTCCGGGCTCATGACGCCCTACGACCTGACCCTGGAATGGTTTTCCCGCCTTAAGGCCGCCAGCCGCTTCCCCGATGCCGCGGCCTTTCTGCGCCGCTTTATGGAGGTGCTGCACCGCGCCGAAGAAAAAGGCCTCTCCACCCTGCCCACCTTCCTCGAACACTGGCGGGACAAGGGCGATGCCGAACGAGTGCCCATGCCGGAACAAATGGACGCCGTACGCATCATGACCATCCACAAATCCAAGGGCCTGGAAGCGCCGGTGGTGGTGGTGCCCTGGACGGACTTCCGCCTTCGGGTCCACGCCGATCCCCTGGTGGTTGCGCGGGGCGGGCTGCACTATGCGGTGGGCAACGCCAGGGTTCTGGGCGCGCCCTACTTTGCGGAGCTGACCCGCCAGGCCCGCGAATGTCTGCATCTGCTCTATGTGGCCTTTACCCGCGCGCGGGACGCCCTGTACGTTTTTCGCGGCGCGCCCGTGGGCGGCAAAAAATCCGCCTGCGACGCCCTGGACGTGCTCTGGACGGCGGCCAGACTCTCCCCCCCCTATGTGCTGGGCGCGCTGCCCGCTGCCGCGGCCGCGGCAGCGCCCGACGCGACCCTGCCGGAAACGCCGCGGCAAGCGGGAGCCCTCCCCGCCGGGGACGACAACGCGCCGAAGAAGGGCGAAGCCCAGGCCGCCCAGCCGCCAGCAGCAGCGCAAAAAACGGCCGCCGCAGCGGAAGCGGCAAGCGCCCCCGCGACAGCTGCGGACGCCGCAACAACGGATGCCGCCCCCTGGCGGCCCATGCAGTGGCTGCCGCGCCTGAAAATTTACCGCAACCCCTTGGCAGGAATGGCCTTCCGACCTGAAGACAGGGGCACCTTGCTGCACGCCTGCCTGGAACATCTGCGCCCCACGGGCAACCCGGAGGCAGACGCCCGCGCGGCCCTGGAGCGCGGCCTGCGCGCCTACGCCCTGCCTGTGCCTGAAGACGCGGACTTGCGCCGAGAGCTCACAGCCTCCCTGGCCTGGCTGGCCGCCCAGCCTCGCGCGGCCTCCTGGCTGGAGCGCGGTCTGGCGGAGCATTCCTTGCTGGACGGGCACGGCAACCTGCTGCGGGTGGATCTGCTGGCGCCCGAAGCCTGGGGCAGCCTGGTCATTGATTACAAAAGCGGCCAGGCCAGGGAAGAACATGCGGCCCAGGTGCGCGCCTACCTCCGTTGTCTGCGGGGCGCGGCCGCGCAAAACGGATCGGCCGGGACCGCGCGCGGCCTGCTGGTGTATCTTGATCTGCACCGCTTCCGTCTGGTGGAGGAAGCGGGCGTCTCCCCCCTGGCGGAACGCTGTGAGGAATTGCTGCCCCCGGAGGAAGCCGGATCATGAGCGGCGCGCCCTTTTTGCTTTTTCCCTGGCAGCGGCCTTTTCTGGCGGATCTCAAGGCCCATCTGGACCAGATCTGTGCGGGCGCGCCCGGCCAGGCTCTGGTGGTGGTACCCCACCACCGTCCCTGGCGCTATCTGGCGCGGCGGTATGCCGCCGCCGGCTATGTGGGCCCCTTGCCGCGCGTCCTGCCCCTTGCGGATCTGACGGCCCAGTGGCGGGCGCGCCTGCTCCCCGCGCCCCTCTACGCAGCCAATGAACTGGACCGCGTGGCCGTGCTGCACAAGGTCGTGGCCGCCGTGGCTCAGGAGGACAGCGTCCTGGCCTCGCGCTTCGCCGCGCTGGACATGGGGCGCTTTCTGCCCTGGGGGCTGCGCCTGGCCAGGCTGTTTGAAGACCTGTTCCTGCAACAGATAGCCGCCGTGGATCTGGCCCATATGGAGCAGGAGGTGGCCGCCCCAGCCGCGGCCCTGCTGGGCGCGCTGGGCCGCATTGGCCGGGCCTATGCGGCGGAGCTCCAGACCAGGGGCTGGACCACGCCGGGTCTGGACGCGGCCGCCGTGGCCGCCGACGCCGCAGAAATCCCCTTCCTGTTCCGTCCTGCGGCGCACCGGCCGGTGCTCCTGGCGGGCTTTTCTCTGCTAACCCGCAGCGAGGAGGCCGTGCTGCGACGGTTGTGGGAGGCCGGAGCGCAGGTCTGCCTCCACGCAGACCCGGCCCTGGCCGCAGGGGGAACGCCCCACTGGTCCTGCGAGCCGCTGGCCGCCTGGCTGCGCCGCTGGCGGACCACGGCCGAGTTTCCACCCGCAACAGAAGCCGCCGCGCCCAACGCGGATCCGAACGTTACGCCCAAGGCCCTGTCAGAGGCTGCGCCAACTGCCGCACCGGACGCGACGTCGGGCGCGGGGCAGGCGTTTCCGCGCCCGGAGTTCCATTTTTTTGCTGGCTACGACCTGCATTCCCAGCTTCAGGAATTGCGCGAAGTTCTGACGCAACCGCCGGGGCCCGCGAGGCCCGGCGCGGACGCCGCCACGGCCGTGGTTCTTACGGACAGCGCCCTGCTCATGCCCGTGCTGCACCATCTGCCGCACAAGGACGTCAACGTCTCCATGGGCTATCCGCTGGAGCGCTCCCCCCTCTACCGTCTGCTGGAGGCCCTGCTGCGCCTTCAGGAAACACGCGACGCGGATGGCCGCTACTACTGGCGATCGCTCTTGCAGTGCCTGCGCCACCCCTACCTCAACCTGCTGCGCGCCGCCCCGGAGCCACAGGCGGCAACGCCCAACGCTCCGGAGGCCCCTGCCGCGTGGGGCGCGCCCCTGCGCGACGCCCTGCGCCTGCTGGAAGGCCGCCTGCGCACGGGCGCGCGCTTTGTGAACCTGCCGAACCTGGTGCAGGAGTGCGCGGCGGAGCTGCCGCCGGCCCAGGCGGACCTGCTGCGGAAAAGCCTGACGCTCTTCACTACGGATCTGAGCTCGGCGGCCACGCTGGAAGACACGGCCCGGGGCCTGCTGGAAATCTGCGATTTTCTGCTCCGGCACGGCGGGGACATCTGGCGGCGCTTTCCCCTGGACGCCGAAGCCCTTTACCGCCTGAGCCGTCACGTTGTCCCCCTGCTGCGCGACAACTGCCTAGCGCAGACGCCCTTTCCGCCCGCGGTGCTGCACAGCGTGCTGCGCCAGACGCTGGAGCAGGAGCGCGTGCCCTTTGAAGCCGAGCCCCTCACCGGCCTGCAGGTGCTGGGCATGCTGGAAACGCGCCTGCTCAACTTTGACCGCGTGCTCATCGTGGACGCCACGGACGACAAGCTGCCGGGCGCGCCCGCCCAGGATCCGCTCCTGCCCGACGCCCTGCGCCGCGTGCTGGGCCTGCCCGACGCCCGCGGGCGGGAGCGGGCCGCAGCCTACACCCTCTTCCGCCTCTGCGCCGGCGCGCGGGAAGTGCGTTTTTTCTGGCAGGAGGGCATCAGCCGTTCCGAGCTCTTTGACGGCAAAAAAAGCCGCAGCCGCTTTGTGGAGCAACTGCTCTGGGAGGAGGAGCAGCGCCGGGGCGCACTGCTTGCGCCAGGGGAAGCCCCGCTCGCAACGGCGCGCTGCACGCTCCGCGCCTTTGCGCCGCAGCCCCAAAGCCTAACGCGCCAGGGCGGTCTTGACGCAGCCCTGGCCCGGCTTTTGCGCCGCCCCCTCTCGGCCACCAGACTCGACGTCTATCTGGAATGCCCCCTGCGCTTTGTCCGTCAGCACCTTTGCGGCCTGGAGCCCCCGCAGGAAGTCAATGAAGGCGATGACCCCGCGGCCGTGGGCACCTGCGTCCACGCCACCCTGCGCGCCCTCTACGCCCCGTACCTGGGCCGCACGCTGCACCGGGGCGAGCCGGACGCCGCGGCCGTGCAGGAGTGCTTTGCGCAAGCCCTGGCGGATTCCGGCCTGGAAGAACAGCTGCCGCCGGACAGTCTGCTTATTCTCAAGGAGGCCGTGCCCATGCGCCTGGCGCGCTTTCTGGACAACCAACCCGCAACCACACGGGTGGAGGCCCTGGAAACGCCCCTGAACGCGAACCTGCGCCTGGCCGGGGCCGACTACGCTTTTACCGGCATCTGCGACCGCCTGGACCGGCGGGACGAATTGCTCCATGTGCTGGACTACAAGACCGGACGCATCAAGCTGCCCGACGGCGACCTCTGGACGGACGTCAGCTTCTTCGGCCATGCGGCAACGCTGTGCGCCGCCGTGCTGGAAGCGCAGGAATGCGGCGAACCGACCCTTGCGCCCACGCTTGCGGAAGCGCTGGAGGCGGCTTTTGACGATCTGCGTCAACGCCTGCACAGCCTGCAGCTGCCCATCTATCTGCTTATGGCGCAGGCGGCCGGCCTGGGGCAGCTGGGCGACGCCGCCCTGGTGGACCTGGGGGATACGGGCAAGGAAATGCCTTTGTTCGGCGGCCTGGACGAACCGGATCTGGGCAAAGCCCTGGGCTACTGCCGCACGGCCCTGGAGCTTACCCTGCTGCACCTGACCCGCGCCCCGCTCTTTACGGCCCGGCCCGGCCGGCACTGCCGTTACTGCCCCTACGCCGCCCTCTGCGCCGTATGATCAAAGGGCGGTCCTGCAGCGGCAGGTCCGCAGGCCGCTCTGCCCGTTTTCAGGCCCCCACGGCAAACGTGCGTCTTTGGGCCGCGGCGCAGCAAAAAAAATCCTTTGGCGGCGCGCCCTCTTGGCGTTCTTGTGACAATTCCTTGTTGCGCCCCGAAGGGAATGCGCCTATATTTGTCCCAAAAATCACCGGGGAGCGACGCTGCCGCCAGTCTGCGCTCGCCCCGCTCCCCCCGTTTCCGTCAGGACGGAGGTCTTGTCATGCCTTTCCCCGCGCTTCGCATAGGTAACCTCACAGCCCGCATCCCTGTTGTTCAGGGCGGCATGGGCGTGGGCATTTCACTTTCCGGTCTGGCTTCGGCCGTGGCCAACCAGGGCGGCATCGGCGTCATTGCCGGAGCTATGATCGGCATGAAGGAACCCGACGTGGCCAAGGATCCCCTCACCGCCAACCTGCGGGCCCTGCGCACTGAAATACTTAAAGCCCGTCAGATGACGGACGGCATTATCGGCGTCAACCTCATGGTGGCCCTCACCACCTTTAGCCAAATGGTGCGCACGGCCATCGAAAGCAAGGCGGACATCATCTTTTCCGGCGCGGGCCTGCCCCTGGACATGCCCCGCCACCTGCTGCAGATGTGCGAAGAAAAAAAAGAGGAATTCAAGACCAAGCTCGTGCCCATCGTCTCTTCCGCCCGGGCTGCCACGGTCATTGCCAAAAAATGGGTGACCCACTTCGGCTACACCCCCGACGCCTTTGTGGTGGAAGGCCCCAAAGCGGGCGGGCACCTGGGCTTCAAGCCCGAAGAACTGCACGACCCAAGCCACGCCCTGGAAGTGCTGGTGCCCCAGGTGGTTGACGCCGTTAAACCCATGGAAGACAAGTGCGGCCGGGCCGTGCCCGTCATTGCGGCGGGCGGCGTTTACTCCGGCGCGGACATCATGAAGTTTCTGGAGCTGGGCGCTTCCGGCGTGCAGATGGGCACCCGCTTTGTGGCCACCCACGAGTGCGACGCCGACGAGCGCTTCAAGCAGTCCTACCTGGCGGCCAGGCCTGAAGACGTCACCATTATCAAAAGCCCGGTGGGCATGCCCGGCCGTGCCCTGGAAAATGAATTTATCCAGGAATCCCGCGCGGGCAACAAAAAGCCCTTCAAGTGCATCTTCCACTGCGTCAAAACCTGCGAGCAGGAAAAAACGCCCTACTGCATTGCCCAGGCCCTTATCAACGCCATGCGCGGCAACCTGGAGCGCGGCTTTGCCTTTTGCGGGGCCAACGTGGCGCGCGTCAACGCCATCATCTCCGTGCGCGAGCTCATGGACAGCCTGCAGAAAGAGTTCGACGAAGCCAAAAACTCCTTCAGCAAAAGCGTGCAGAACGTCCAGAGCATGCTGGGCCGCGTGGCTGGCATGCAGTAGCCCCGGCTTCGCCCTTCCGCGCGCCGAAGGGACGCCGAATACAAAAATACGAAGCCCCCGACGCGGTCACAACGGCCGCGCCGGGGGCTTTCTTTTACTCAGGGCATTTCAAAGTTGAAATGCAGTGGCGGCCATGTGAGCAGACGCCCGCTGTGGAGGCGTAAGCGCAATTTATTTGCGCTGTTAAACGCCGGAACGAGCGTGCCTTAAACTTTGAAACTGCATATCTTCAAAGGTAATCTGCTCTAGGCATGGGCGCAAGTTATTTGCGTTGGCAAGCGCCGGAACGACTGTGTTGTAAACTTTGAGAATGCAAATTCTCAAAGGTAATCTGCTCAGAGCCTGTTGTGGTTACCCGTGCGGCGGATTTGCAAGCAGGCATCCGCCGCAGGCGCGACCTGTCTGCGTGCCCGCGCGCCCGAAGCGGGCGTTTGGGCTGCCGTTAAAAATTATCGGTCCGCCCGGCGCCGTGTTGGGCTGTTGTTCGCTCAGGGGCAAGGCCGCCCGCCCGCAACAGAGCACCCCCCGCGTAAAGGAGAGCGCTATTCCGTATCCCTGGGCGGCAGCTCACGGCCGCCCTCCTGCAGGCGCTGCAAAAATTTGTCCCGACACTCGTAGCTGCAAAAGCGGTAGACCTTCTCGCCGTCGCGCACGGAAATATTGCCTTCGGTGGAAACGTAGGCCCCGCATTCCGGGTCTTTGACCATTTCACCGGCGGCCACCTTGCGTTCCACTTCGGCGGCGCTTTCTTCCTTGGTTTCTTTTTTCTTCTTGAGCACGTCGTTGGCAAACAGGCGGTACAGCACATAGGCCGCCGCAATAAGAATCAGCCATTTCCACATGGGGAGCTCCTCCAACCCGTACAGAGGCCACAACGGGCCGCGCAAGGGGCTTAACGAAAAACGCGCGGCAACATCCGCCGCAGGCTTGGTTTTTGTACCACAGGGGCCGTGCCCCGTCACTGAAAAATTCTGCGCCCTTCCAGCCGGTAGGGAAGGCGCGCCAGCCATGCCTCCACAGGGAGGCCCCCCACGCGAAGACCTGGGGCCAGTTCCGCCAGGGGCACCAGCACAAAGGCCCGCTGCGTCAGCCGCGGGTGCGGCACAAGGCAGTGGGGGTCGGCGCTTTGCGCCGCGCCGAACACGAGCAGGTCCAGGTCAATGGCCCGCGGGCCGTAGCGCAGGGCCGGATCCGGGCTGCGCACCCGCCCCTGGGCGGCCTCAATGGTCAGCAGCGCGTCCACCAGGGCGCAGGGCGTCCAGCCCGGCCCCGGCAGAAGCTCGGCCGCCTGGTTCAGAAACCAGGGCTGGTCCGCATAACCCTGCGGCTCCGTGGCGTAGACGGCGGAAACCGCGCCCAGCCGCATGTCCGGCAGAGCCGCCAGGGCCGCCAGGGCCTGCGTCAGACGCCCGGCCGCCCCTGCGGCGTTGGACCCCAGGCCTACATAGGCACGCACAGCGGCGGGTTGCGGCATATTTCCTCCTTCGGCGGGGCGGAGGCTCCCTCCCGCTCGCGCAGGCTTTGCATACCACAGGCCCACGTCGCGGAAAAGACGGGGAAGCCCACCCCCGCTTTTACCCTGTTCCACCTCTTGCGCTATTCTGGCCCTCGCCCTATTTCGGCCCTTGCCCGGAGGCCGCCTCGCCCTATTTCGACCCTTGCCCTGTCACAGTAAGACGGCTAGCATGGCCCACATGACGCAGCCCCCCGCTTTCTCCTCCCCTTTGGCGGCGCTTTTGCCGCAGTGGTGCGACCACCTGCTGGCCGAGCGGGGCCTGGCCGCCCGCACCGTGGAGGCCTACCGCCAGGATCTGGAAAGTTTTTTCCTGTTTCAGGAAGAGCTGGCCTTGAGCGGCGGCCGCCTGGCGGTCGCGCCGGACGAACAGGAGCTTTTTCTCTATCTCTCCTGGCTCAGGGCACACCAGAACACGGGACGAACCCTGGCGCGGCGGCTTTCCGCCCTGCGGGCCTTCTTTGCCTTTGCCCTGGACGCGGGCGCGGTGGCGCAGAATCCCGCCCTGCTGCTGGAGAATCCCAAGCTCCCCCTCCACCTTCCAGAAGTGCTGCGCAAGGAGGAGATGGAAGCCCTGCTGGCCCAGCCGGATTGCAGCGTCAAAACAGGCGCGCGCGACCGTTGCATGCTGGAAATGCTTTACGCGGCCGGGCTGCGGGTTTCCGAGCTCTGCAACCTAGCCGTGCTGGATCTGGATCTGCAGCGGGGCCTGGTGCGGGTCTTCGGCAAGGGCTCCAAAGAGCGCCTCGTCCCCCTGCACGACGCCATGCAGCGGATGCTCGCCGTGTACCTCCAGTCCTGGCGGCCTGCCTTCAAGCCCACGGGGGGACAGCTTTTCGTCAACCGTTCGGGCCGGGCCCTGAGCCGACAGTATGTCTGGAAGATGGTCAAAAAATACGCCCTGCAGGCGGGCATCCGCCGCGCCATTTCGCCGCACACTTTCCGCCACTCCTTTGCCACGCACCTGCTGGAAGGCGGCGCGGACCTGCGGTCCGTCCAGCTGCTGCTGGGCCATGCGGACATCAGCGCCACGGAAATCTATACCCATGTGCAGGCCGAGCGGCTGCGTGCCCTGCACCACCAGTTCCACCCCCGGAGCCGCGCGTGAACCCCGTCACCCTGGTCACCTGCCACGCCAACGCGGATTTTGACGCCTTTGCGGCCATGCTGGCGGCCCGCCGTCTGTACGCGCCCTGCGCCCTGCTCTTTCCCGGCACGCAGGAGCGGGGCCTGCAAAAGCTCTACGCTGCCCTGGACCATAAGGCCTACGATTTTGTCAGCGCCGAAAACCTGGACTGGACGGCCTTTGACCGTCTGGTGCTGGTGGATACCCGCCAGCGCGGCCGGGTGCGTCATGCGGCCCCACTGCTGGACCGTCCCGGCATCCGGGTGGAGGTCTGGGACCACCACCCCGACGCCGCCGACGACGTGGCTGCGGATGCGTCCCACACGGCCCGGGTGGGCGCGCTGACCAGCCTTATGGTGGGCCGCCTGCGCGAGCGCGGCATCCGGATCACGCCGGAAGAGGCCACCCTGCTGGGCCTGGGCATTTACGGAGACACGGGTTCCTTCACCTACTCCTCCACGACGGAAGAGGACTTCCAGGCCGCGGCCTGGCTGCTGAGCCAGGGCATGGACGTAAACCGCATAGACGACCTGGCCGCCCACCAGCTTACCAGCCTGCACGTCCAGGCCCTCAACAGCCTTTTGGAATCGGTGCGCACCTATACTGTCAACGAGGTGCCCGTGGCCGTGGCCGAAGCCTCCATGGAGCACTACCTGGGCGACTTCGCCTATCTGGCGCACCGGCTTATGGAAATGGAAAAATTTCCGGCGCTCTTTGCCATCGGCAGGATGGAGGACCGCATCCAGGTGGTGGCCCGCAGCCGCAGCGAGGCCGTCAATGTGGGCGACGTCTGCGCCGCTTTGGGTGGCGGGGGACACGCCTACGCCGCTTCGGCCTCCATCCGTTCCATGACCCTGCACGAAGTGCGGGAAACCATCCTGCGGGAACTCTACGCCCAGGCCCATCCGGACAAAACCGCCAGGGATTATATGTCCGCCCCGGCCGTGGGCATTGAAGCCGGCGCCGCCATCCGGGCGGCGGACGAACTTATGCTCCACTTCGGGCTCAAGGCCGTACCCGTTTTTGCGCCGGGCACGCGCGTCTGTGTGGGCCTGCTGGACGCGCAGACGGCCTCCCGCGCTGTGGTCCACGGCCTGGGCGACGCTAGGGCGGAAGAATACATGACCCGCCATGTGCGCACCCTGCCGCCGGAGGCGAGCCTCCAGGATCTTACGGACGTCATCGTGGGCGGTCGGCAGCGCCTGGCCCCCATTGTGGAAGGGGGGAAGGTTGCAGGGGTGGTCACCCGCACGGACCTCATCAACGTCTTTGCCAACGCCACGGGCCACCGGCCGGAGCAGAGCGCCGCCGGCGGCAAGGAGCGCTCCCTGGCCAAACTCATCCAGGACCGCCTGCCCGCGCCCACGCGGGATCTGCTCCACCTGGCGGGACGCCTGGGCGCGTCCCTCGGCCTGCCCGTCTATGTGGTTGGGGGCTTTGTGCGCGACCTTCTGCTGCAGCGGCCCAACCAGGATATAGACCTGGTGGCGGAAGGCGACGGCCTGCGTCTGGCCCGCGCCTTGGCCAAAGAGCTGGGCGGCAGGGTAAGGGAGCACCGCAAGTTCCTGACCTCCATGGTTATTTTTACAGATACCCAGGGCCGCGAGCAGCGCCTGGATGTGGCCACGGCCCGCCTGGAATACTACGAACATCCGGCGGCTCTGCCCACGGTGGAGCTTTCGTCCATCAAAATGGACCTCTTCCGGCGGGATTTTTCCATCAATGCTCTGGCCGTGCGCTTGGACGGCTCCTTCGGCCAGCTGGTGGATTTTTTTGGCGGCCAGCGGGACATCAAGGATAAGGTCATCCGCGTGCTGCACACCCTGAGCTTTGTGGAAGACCCCACCCGCTGCCTGCGCGCCGTGCGTTTTGAGCAGCGCTACGGCTTCCACATCGGGCAGGGGACGGAAAAGCTGATCAAAAATGCCCTCTCCCTCAAGCTCATGGACCGGCTTTCGCCCCAGCGCCTGTACGGCGAATTCAGACACCTCTGCGAAGAAGACGCGCCCCTGGCCTGCTTTACGCGCATGGATCAGCTGGGCATCTGGGAGGCCATTGCCCCCCAGCTTGGGCTCACCCCCACGCGCAAGGCGCTGCTGCAACGGCTGCAGGAAATTTCCGGCTGGTACCGCCTGCTTTATTTTGAGGAAGAGCCCCTCCCCTGGCTGGTCTATTTTCTGGGCCTCAACCACGGCCTGAATTACGCCCTCACGGCGGAACACTACCGACGTCTGGGCCTGCCCGAAGCCCTGCGCGCCGTTGTGCTGAGCCAGAGGGAACATCTGCGCTCCCTGGGCAGCCAGCTTGCCCGCCGACAGGCGGAAGGCGCCGCCCCCAGCGCGCTCTGCGCCCTGCTGCGCCCGCTGCGGCTAGAATTTCTGCTCTACCTTATGGCCCAGACCAGCGACGCGCCCCTACAAAAAAATATTTCCCGCTACATCACCCAGTGGCGGCGGGAAACGGCGGACATCACGGGCGACGACCTGCGCCGCCTGGGGCTCGCCCCCGGCCCGGCCTGCGGGCGCATTCTGGCGGCAGTGCTGCGCGCCAAACTGGATGGCCAGGCCCCCACGGCTGAAAGCCAGCTGGCCCTGGCCGCCAGCCTCATCGGCCAAGAGCAGGGAAAGGAGGAAGCCGCCCGGCCCACCCCCCTTGCCCACCGGCCGTAAGCGGTGTATAGCTCAACATTATGAAACAATTGTGGGCGCCTTGGCGCATAGACTATATCCTGGGCCCGAAACCCGACGTCTGCGTGTTCTGCCTGCCCCAGGACACGGCCGAAGACGCGGAACGGCTCGTGCTCTATCGCGGAAAAAACGCTTTTGTGATCATGAACAAATACCCGTACAATAACGGGCACATCATGGTCTGCCCCTACCGCCACGTCATGCTTCTGGCCGCGCTTTCCCGCCAGGAAGCTCATGAAGTCATGGACCTGTTGCAGGCTTGCGCCACAATCTTAAAGGAACACTTTAATTGCCCAGGCATCAACATCGGCCTGAATCAGGGCGAAGCCGCGGGCGCGGGCATCCGGGAGCATCTGCACTTTCACCTGGTGCCGCGCTGGAACGGGGATTCCTCTTTCATGGCCGTTTTTGACGAAGTGCGCACCATGCCGCAGCATCTGAGCCGCAGCTATGCGGCCTTGCTGCCGTTTTTTGCACCCCAGGCCATGGCTGCCCGCCTGGCGGCCCTGGCGGATTGCGTCGAGCAACAACGCCTCTGACGCCGCTGCTGTCCGCATGGCGACGGCCAGGGCCGTTCTTCGGCACAGATTTCTGGTTCCGCAACCCGCTGCCGGAGCTTCCTTGCAGCGCCAGGTGCCTCTGCGGCCGGTAGCCCGCGGCTTGCGCCCCGAACCAGCCCTTTTACGGCACGACCGCCGCGCAAGGCCGTGCCGCACGGTCCGCCGTCGCCGGGACCGTCATGACCGGGGAGCGGGCAATCCTCGGCGGAAAAATGCGGCCCGCCTGGAGCACAGCGCCTGGTGAGAACGGATGTTCCCAAGGGCAGGCAAGACGTTCGCTCCGGCGCTTAAGCGCGCAGCAAAGCTGCGCCTGCGCCATTGCAGCGGGCGTCTGCTCACGCAGCCGGGGCGGAACGCGCCGTCCGCAACAGCCCGTACAGTTTGTTTCAGCCTTTTTTAGCCTGTGAGGAGTTTGCCCATGCGGTATGTCAAGGTTCTGCTGCTGGCCGTGGCGTTTTTCCTGTCCCTGGTCTTCTTTTTCCAGAACCAGGCCTCCCTTTCCCAACAACTGGTGCTCACGCTCAACCTCTTTTTCATCCCGCCCATGTCTTCCATCGCGCTGCCCTTCTATTTTCTGGTGGTGGCGGCCTTTGCCCTGGGCGCGCTCTTCACCCTCTGTTTTCTGGTCTGGGATAAGGTTAACCTTTCCGCCCGCCTGCTGAAGCACAAGTGGCAGATCAGCAGCCTGGAACGGGAAGTGGAAAAGCTCCGCAAAAAGCTGGGCAGCGAATCCGCCCGCTCCGCCTTCCTGCGCAAAGCCGACAAGTCCACAGCGCTGGAAGCAAAAACCGGCGGAAAAACCGCTACCGCGACCCAGCCCGCAGAAGCGTCGGCCTGTGCCGCGCCGCAGGCCGCTGACATCAACGGAGCGGTGCTGGCCCCGGATCCGGATCGGCCTTAGCCGATTCCCCACCGGGCCCCTGGGCCCACCGCCGCAGTGCGCTTCGGCTCCCGGCGGCGTTATGCCGCTTTGCGCCATGTGCTGCGCCCGTACCTTGCGTGCGGGCGCATTTTTCCCCACCCTCTACCCCCTGCGCCATGCCCGAAACCCCGGTAAAAATAACCCCCATGTTTGAGCAATACCTGCGCATCAAGGCGGAACACCCTGATGCCCTGCTCTTCTACCGCATGGGAGATTTTTACGAGCTGTTCTTTGACGACGCCCGCACGGCCGCGCGCGAGCTGCGCATCGCCCTCACCAGCCGCAGCCGCGATGCGGAAAATCCCGTGCCCATGTGCGGCGTGCCCTGGCACGCCGTGGAAAGCTACATCGCCCAGCTCATCAGCAAGGGCTACCAGATCGCCATCTGCGACCAGACCGAAGACCCCAAGGCCGCCAAGGGGCTGGTCAAGCGCGCCGTCACCAGGGTGGTGACGCCGGGCACCGTGCTGGAGGACGCCAACCTTCAGACCAAAAGCCACAACTACCTGGGCGCGCTCTGCGCCGCAGCCCCGGACCAGGGTGGGGCCTTTGCCTGGGCGGACATCTCCACCGGCCAGTGGTCCGGCCTGGAATTCAAACGCCCCGCCGAGCTCTGGCAATGGGTGCAGAAGCTGGCCCCGCGCGAGCTGCTTCTGCCTGAGGGCCTGGAGCCGCCCCCGCGCACAGCGCTGGAGGGCATCCGCCTTGTGCGTCTGCCCCGCCCCCAGTTCGATCTCAAGCGCGCCACGGAACGGGTGCTGACCGCCCAGGGCGTGCGCGAGCCCGGAGCCCTGGGCCTGGAGGGCAGGCCGGAGCTGATCCGCGCCTGCGGCGCGCTGCTGCTCTACCTGACCCGCACGCAGATGCGCAGCCCGGACCACCTCCAGCCCTTCCGCCCGCTGGACCTGAGCCGCCGCCTGATCATTGACGATATCACCGAGCGCAACCTGGAAATTTTCGTCCGCCTCAACGGCCGTAAGGGCAAGGGCACGCTGCGCCAGGTGCTGGACCAGACCCTGACCCCCATGGGCGGCCGCCTGCTGGAGGATATGCTGCGCCACCCCTGGCGCGAGGCCGGTCCCATCCGGCGCATCCAGGACGCTGTGGACTTTTTCCACCAGAGCGACGCCCGGCGCGAAGCCCTGCGCGCGGCCCTGGAACGGGTCTACGATCTGGAGCGGCTCTCCACCCGCATCAGCCTGAACCAAGGCGCGCCGCGCGACTGCATCGCCCTGCGGGAAAGCCTCGCCGCCCTGCCCGCTGTGCTGGCGGCCCTGACGGAAGCCTTCCCCGCCAATGCGGAGGCCGCTCAGGAAGCCGCCGCCCCGTCGCCCCCCAAGGCCATAGCCGAAATGCTGCGCGGCTGGGACAGCCTGGAAGACTGCGCAAACCTGCTCGCCGCCGCCCTGGTGGACAATCCGCCCGTGGCGATCACCGACGGCGGTCTGTTCAAGGCCGGCTACAACCCAGAGCTGGACCGGCTGCTGGATCTGGCCGAGCACGGGGAACAGAAACTGCAGGCCATGCTGACCGAAGAGCAGACCAAAACCGGCATCAGCCGCCTCAAGCTGGGCTGCAACCGCGTTTTCGGCTACTACTACGAAATTTCCCGCGCGGCCCACAGCGGCCCTGTTCCCTACCACTTCATCCGCCGCCAGAGCCTGGCCAATGCGGAGCGCTTCACCACTACGGAGCTCAAAGAGCTGGAAGAAGAGCTGCTCTCCGCGGCGGAAAAGCGCAAGAGCCTTGAATACGAGCTGTTTCAGGCTTTGCGCGCCCAACTGGCGGCCCAGCGCCCGCGCATCGTCCAGATGGCCGACTGCATCGCTCACCTGGACTACTGGCAGAGCCTCGCCCAGGTGGCCCGCGCCCAGGGCTGGCGTCGCCCGGAGCTCACCGCCGACGCCAATCTGGAAATCCGCCAGGGCCGTCACCCGGTGGTAGAGGCCATGCTGGGCCGGGCCAACTTCGTGCCCAACGACGTTATTCTGGACGACCGTCGCCGCCTCTGCCTGCTCACCGGCCCCAATATGGCTGGCAAATCCACCGTGCTGCGTCAGGTGGCCATCATCTGCCTTCTGGCGCAGATGGGCTCCATGGTGCCCGCGGACGCGGCGCGCCTCGGCCTGGTGGACCGCCTTTTTTCCCGCGTGGGGGCCTCGGACAACCTGGCCCAGGGCCAGAGCACCTTTATGGTGGAAATGATGGAGACGGCCCGCATCCTGCGGCAGGCCACCAAGCGCAGCCTGATCATTCTGGACGAAATCGGCCGGGGCACCAGCACCTACGATGGTGTGGCCCTGGCCTGGGCCGTAGTGGAAGACCTGGCCCGCCGCGCGGGCGGCGAGCTGCGCACCCTCTTCGCCACCCACTACCACGAGCTCACCGCCCTGGAAGGCCGCGTGCCCGGCGTTTTCACCATGAATATCGCTATCCGCGAATACAATAACGACATCCTTTTTCTGCACAAGCTGGTGCCCGGCCCCTCGGACCGCAGCTACGGCGTGGAAGTGGCCCGCCTGGCCGGCGTGCCAGGGCCCGTGGTGCACAGGGCCCGGACCATCCTGGAAGGCCTGGAGCGAGGCCGCGAAGGCGCGCGCAAAACCGTAGCCACGGCCGTGGCCCTGCCCGGCATTGATCTGCCGGAACCGCCCCCCGAACCGGAGGCGGAAGCCCTGCCCGAACCGGCGTTGCCGGAAAACCAGGAGCATCCCCTGGTGCGCCTGCTGCGCGACCTCACGCCCGAAGCCCTCAGCCCCCTGGAGGCCCTGCGCCTGCTTATGGAATGGAAAAAACTCTGGGCGGACGCGCCTGCGCCGGGCATGGCCGCCTCCGCAGCTTCAGACTATGGACCGGACGACGAACCGCCGCCCCTGCCGGGGGTGTAGGGAACGTTGTCGCTTGGGGGAGGATGAACAGCCTATTGGAACATTACCACATTGCAATGCCGTAACGTTCTTCGTCTCGGTAACGGACGAACACAAACGCCCCCTCCATTCAAAATTTCCCCTCAAAAACACGCACAGGCCTTGCGGGGAGCGCAGAAAAAACGCGGGCATCCGCGGGGTTCAACGCCATGGCAGAAGCCAACCCTTTTTCCGTCATCCAGTTTATCGCGGAACAACGCATCGCCGAGGCCCAGGCCGAGGGCGCGTTTGACAACCTGCCCGGCACAGGCCGCCCCCTGGAGCTGGAAGACATGAGTCATGTGCCGGAAGAGCTGCGCATGGCCTACAAAATCCTGCGCAATGCGGGCTGCCTGCCGCCGGAGCTGGAGCAGCGCAAGGAATTGAACCGGCTGGCGGATCTGCTGGAGCAGTGCGAGGACGAACAGGAGCGCGTGCGCCAGATGCAGCGCCTGCGCTTCATGGTCTTGCGGGCCCAGGTGCGTTTTCAGCGGCCCATCCGCCTGGAACAGGACGACCCGTACTACGACCGCCTGCTGGACCGTCTTTCCCGCGCTGAAGGCGCGGCGGCCCAAGCGCAGAAAAAGTCGCACTGAGGCCGCAGGGCTGCGGCATTTCTCCTGCGGCATGGCGGCAGGGTCCGCAGGGCGATGCAGGGGAGGCCCCGACGGCAGCCGACACAGCGGCGCGCCGACAGAACCCCTTGCCTGTCTGCCCCTGCCGGGAATCCGATGCCCTCTTACTCCGCGCTGCGCAGAGCCGCGCGCACTTCCGCTTCCTCGGCCGGGGCAAAATCCCGACTGAGCGATTCCGGGATGCGCACAGGCCGGCCGCTGGCATAATCAATATAAATCCAAAGCGTTTCGGCTTCGGCCAGCAAAGCCGCGTCGGCAGCGCGCCAGAAGAGGTAGCGCCGCGTGCACTGGCGCGAGGCGAAGTCCGCCACCCAGGTGGCCGCGTAGATCGTCTGCCCCGCCACCGCCGGTTTGCGGTAGGTAATGCAGTGCTGCCGCACCACCCAGCCCTGCCCCAGGGCCGCATAGCGCTCCATGCTCCAGCCGTTGGCCGCGGAATGGGCCACGGCCAGATCCTGCATCCACTGCACATAGCGCAGGTTGCTTACCCGGCCCTGCATGTCCATATCCGCATCCGTCACGGTTATTTTCTGGATATGATACCGTTCCATACGCATTCCTTTGTCGCGCGGCTCCCGAACGTCCACACCTGAAGCGCTGTGCGGCGGGCAACCGCTGCCAGGGCATTTCACCGTTGCCATGCCCTAGAAAAGCCCTGTCACCCGGCCCGTTTCCACGTCCACGTCAATATTGCGGAAGCCAGGTCGGGAACCCGTGCCCGGCATAAGGCTGATATCCCCGGCCACGGGCACCACCAGCCCCGCGCCGCCGAACAGGAGCGCATCGCGCACATGCAGCCGCCAGGAAGCCGGCACGCCACGCCGGGCGGGATCGTCAGAAAGCGAATACTGGGTTTTGACCATGCAGACGCCCAGCTCCGCCGCGTCGGGCCGGTCCTGGAAGGCGGCCAGGCGCTGCGCGGCCAGGGGTTCAAAATCCACGCCGTCGGCTCCGTAAACCTCGCGGGCGATGCGCACAATACGCTCCCGCAGGGGCAGGCTCCAGTCGTAGAGCGGGCGGAAGGCGCGGCGTTCCGTGCGGCAGGCGTCCAGCACGGCGTCGGCCAGCTCCAGCGCGCCTTCGCCGCCCCGGGCCCAGTGGTCGGAAACGGCCACCCGCGCCCCGGCCTTCTCGCAAATCTGCCGCACCGTGTCCAGTTCCGCCTTGGTATCGGTATGGAACCGGTTCAGGCAGACCACGGCGGGCACGCCGGAGCGGCGCACAATGCCCAGGTGGTGCAGCAGGTTGACGCAACCGGCCTCCACCAGGGGCAGATCCTCCCGCGTATAGGCCTCGGGCAGGGGCTGGCCGGGCTGCAGCCGGGGCGCGCCGCCGTGGTACTTGAGCGCCCGCACCGTGGCCACCAACACTGCCGCGTCCGGGGTCAGGCCGCTGTAGCGGCACTTGAGGTTCCAGAATTTCTCGTAGCCCATATCCGCGGCAAAGCCCGATTCCGTCACATGCGCCTCGCTGAGCTTGAGCCCCACCCGGTCGGCGATGACGGAGCTTTGCCCCAGGGCTATATTGCCAAAGGGCCCCGTATGCACCAGCACGGGCTGGCCTTCCATGGTCTGGATCAGGTTGGGCTTCACGGCCTCCACCAACCAGGCGGTCATGGCCCCGTCCACCTGAAGATCGGCGGTGGTCACCGGGTTGCCGTCGCGGTCCAGGGCCAGCGCCATGCGGCCCATGCGCTCACGCAGATCCCGCAGATCCCGCGCCACAGAAAGAATGGACATGACCTCCGAAGCCACGGTGATGTCGAAATGCGAGCGCATCATAAACCCGTCGTTACGGCGGCCGTCGCCCTCCATGCCGATGATGACGTGCCGCAGGGCCTGAGCGCAGAAATCCACCACCCAGCCCGTGTTCACCCTGGTGGGATCGATGTGCAGCCGCCGCATGCCGGAGAGGCGCTCCAGGGTGGCGTCGTCATAGTTGCGCTCATGCTGCATGCGGGCGGTAAGGGCGGTCATGGCCAGATTGTGGGCCGCGCCCACGGCGTGGATATCCCCCGTGAAGTTGAGGGAATAGGGGGCCAGGGGAATGCACTGCGAAAGCCCACCGCCAGCGGCGGACCCTTTCATGCCCATGGTGGGGCCGCCCGATGGCTGCCGGATGGCCGCGGAAGCCCGCAGGCCGCGTCGGGCCAGGCCCTGCACCAGGCCTATGGTGGTGGTGGACTTGCCCTCCCCCAGCGGCGTGGGGGTGATGGCCGTTACATCTATATAAAGGCCGTCGGGCCTGTCCGCCAGACGCCGCAGCACGGCCTGCTGCTCGATTTTGCCCATATAATGCCCATAGGGCAGAATTTCTGAGGATTCCAGGCCCATTTCCGCCGCCAGGGCGAGGATAGGCTTCATGCGGGTTTCGGCTTCCTGGGCCAATTGCCAATCAGGGTGCCGGGTGGGGTCCAGGGTCATGGCGTCTCCAATAAGGTATGGAAGCGGTACGGTCACGCGGAGGCGAGGGGGGGCGCCGCTCCGTGAGATGGCCGGATGGTACGGGCAGCGGGCGGGCGCGTCAAGAAAAGGCGACGGCCTTGCGCCGCCGCCGCGGGAACGCTAAACTCCAGAAGCCTGCGCCGCAATTGTTTCCCGCGTGGGGCTGCAGGACGCTCCGGCGGCCGCCGCCTGCAATGGAGGAGCCATGCGTTTCACCGCCCATAAAGGCAGAATCCGCCTGAGTCTGCGCGTCTGCCGACAGGGCCGCGACCTGCAGGTTCTGCTCGACGGCGGCGCAGCCCACCTGGGGGCCGTGGCCCTGGCTGCCGCGCCCGCACCTGGGACCGAAGCCCAGGGGGATCTGCTGGTCCTGCCCGGCCACCGGGAGGACGCGCTGGCCCTGCGCATGGCAAAGCGCCTGGCTGCCGCCCTGGGCTGCGCCGTGTGTGTGAGCGCGGGCATCCACTATCCGGACATTACGCGGGAGGAAATTGCCGTGGCCGAAGCCCTGACCGACGTTCTGACCAGCCGCTGCCTCGCGGCGTTGCGCAAGGAGACCGCATGCTGACCGTCAACGACCTGGAAACCCTGGAAGAATACATCAGTTCCGGCCAACTGGAGGCGGATTTTGTGGACGGCTGCGAACACGACCGCCACTACCTGCTGGAGCTGCTGGAAAAGCTCATGGACGTGGCGGATCTGGCCGACGCCGCAGCCACCCGGCTCATATTCCGGGGTCTGCCGCTGCCGCCGCCCGCGGCGTAGCCTCCTTCACCCGTCGCGCCGCCGTCAAGCTGCCCAGCAAGGAGACGGCAAGCCCCGTAAAACTCCAGGCGCTGTTGTCCGTAAGCGTGGCCGCAAGGCCCAGCAGCCCGCCGGCCAGCATGGCCGCAGCCACGCCCCAGGGACGGAAGCAGGCCTTGCGATACAACAGCATGCCCACAAAGACGGGCGGCACCACGCCGCAAACATAAATATCGTTGGCCATAAGCAGCAGGGCCAGAATGCCTTTGCCGTAAAGGGCCAGCACCATGGCCGCCAGGGCCGCGCCCAGCATGCACAGGCGGCAGGCGGCCACGCCGGGCCGCCGCAGGATGTCGTTGCTGCACACCGAAGCCGCTGTGATGATGCAGGAATCTCCGGCCGAAATGACGGCGCTGAAAATGCCCAGCAGAATGGGCGTGGAGGCCCAGGCGGGCAGATGGGTCAAAAGAGCGGCGCTGAGCACCTGCTCCGGCGGCGTGCCCGCGGGCACCAGGGCGCGGCAGGCGATGCCCAGGGCCACAATAATCATGGCCGTGGCCGTGAGCCCCGCCACGGCCCAGAGGCCGCCCCTGCGGGCGGCGGCGGCGTCCTTGGCCGTAAGCAGACGGCCGAACAACATGGGGCAGACCACATAGCTGCCGCCCAGGATGCAGAGATAGTAGCGCAGCCTGGAGGCGGGAAAATCCGCATTGACGGCCTCCAGCGGCACGACCGCCAGGGCCTGCCCGCCGCCAGCCTTGACGGCCAGCGCCAGAGCCAGCAACAGGGCCGCCAGAAGCACGGAAAACTGCCACACGTCGGTCTTCATCACCGCCGCCTGTCCCCCCACCAGCGTATAGGCCAGAAGCGCCGCCGCGCCCAGCAGCACGGCCGGGCCCTTTTCCAGACCGGTCAAGGGCATGATAATGGCGGCCATGGCGCTGAACTGCGCGGCCAGAATGGCCAGCCAGGCCGTGACAATAATAATGGAGGCCAGCGGACGGCTGGGTTCGCCCAGAAATGCGGCAAGCATTTCCGGCATGGTCACGGCCCCGCTCTCGCGCACCTTTCTGGCCAGGAACAGGCTCAGCACGGTCAGGCCCGCAGCCCCGGATCCCAGCCACCAGAAGGCCGGCGTGCCCACCTGCCAGGCCAGACCGGCCATGCCCATGGTGGCGGAACCGCCCACGCAGGAGGACACGATGGACAAAGCCACCGCAAAGGCCGTGCTGCGGCGGCCGTTGAGAAAATAAGCGGCCGGGTCCATGCCCTTGCGGGCGGACCACAGGGCTACGCCGAACAACACGGCAAAATAAACGAGCAAAAACATCATGGGCGGCGCGTCTCCGATCCGTTTTCTGCAAGAATGGGCTTGCGGGGGCAGCAGCGCAACGTGCAGGTTACAGGCGGTGCGCCCCTGCGCGCAGCGCTCCCCGCACGGCAGCGCACAACCGGGCCGCATCCTCCGGCGGCGTCGCAAAAGGCGGCATGAGGTAGATGAGCCGGTTGAAGGGCCGCAGCCACACCCCAGCATCCACAAAATAGCGCTGCAGCCGGGCCGTGTTGACGGCCTGCCGCGTTTCCAGCACACCGATGGCCCCCAGCACGCGCACGTCCGCCACGTCCGGGTGCGCGGCGCAGGGGGCAAGCCCCTCGTGCAGGGCCGCTTCCAGCCCCGCCACCTGTCCAGGCCAGGCGTTTTCAGCCAGCAGATCCAGGCTGGCCCCGGCCACAGCGCAGGCCAAGGCATTGGCCATGAAGGTGGGGCCATGCATCAGCGCCCCGCCGTTGCGGCAGATGTCCGCAGCCACCTGGTCCGTGCAGGCCGTGGCGGCCAGGGTCAGCACGCCGCCCGTCAGCGCCTTGCCGCAGCAGAGAATGTCGGGCGTTATGCCCGCCCACTCCGCCGCGAACATTCTGCCTGTACGGCCGAAGCCCGTGGCGATTTCGTCCAGAATAAGCAGCGCCCCCGCCTTGCGGCACAGCTCCGCCAGGCCGCGCAGATAGTCCGGATGGTAAAACCACATGCCCCCGGCCCCCTGGACGATGGGCTCCAGGATGACGGCAGCCGTTTCCGCCCCGTGGGCCTCCAGCAGACGGCGGGCGTCGTCCAGGCTGGAGGGATCAAAAGGCTGGTCAAAACGGCAGGCGGGCCGTTCCATAAAAATCTGCTCCGGCAGCACGGCCCTGAACAGGCTGTGCATGCCCGTCACGGGATCGCAAACGGACATGGCCCCAAAGGTATCGCCGTGGTAGCCCCCGCGCGGGGTGAGAAAGCGCGTGCGCTGCGCCTCCCCCCTGCCCTGCTGGCACTGGAGGGCCATTTTGAGGGCCACCTCCACGGCCACAGAACCGGAATCGGCAAAAAAGATTTTGCCGAGCCCGGCGGGCATAAGGGCGAGCAGGCGCTCCGCCAGGGCCACCGCCGGTTCGTGGGTCAGGCCGCCGAACATGATGTGCGGCATGCGCGCGCTCTGTTCCCGCAGGGCCGCCAGCAGCCGCGGATGGTTATAGCCGTGGATGGCCGCCCACCAGGAGGACATGCCGTCCACCAGCTCCCGCCCGTCGGCGAGCAGGATGCGGTTGCCCCGCGTGGCCCGCACGGCGTCCAGAACCGGCGGCGGCCAGGCGGCGGCGTAAGGGTGCCAGACGGCCGCGTGGTCGCGCCGGATCAGCGCGGCGGCAAGCTCCGGCCCTCCGGCCTCAGGCGCGGCTGCAGTGGTCGGGCCAGAGGGCGCGGCCAGCGCCGCGCAAGGCTGGACCAACGGCTTCAGGCGGTCTGCCAGCAGATCCCAGGCGGCCGCATCCAGGTGCGGCAGCCGCGGCAGCTCCACTACCGGCGCATCGGATCCGGCAGCCAGCAGACGCTTGCGCAACAGGCGGGCCGTATCCGCCAGCATGGCAGGCACGTCCACGCCGGGGCAGCCGGCGTCCGGCCGGGCGGCGGGAATCAGCACAAGCCCGGCCAGCGGCAGACGCCGCGCCGCCAGGGCTTCCAGAGAAAGAAGAATATGGTTGATGCCGCCCAGGCAGTTGCCGCCCGCCAGCAGCACCGGCAGGCCCAGCTGCGCCATAAGGTCCAGCTGGTCTTCGCTGTCGTTGAGGGGCACGCGCAGCCCGCCCGCCCCTTCCAGCAGGAGCAGATCCGCGCCGCAGGTTTGGGCGTGGGCCGCTATGTCCGCCGCAAGCCCGGCGCAGGCAAGCTGCGTCCCGGCGCGGGCGGCGGCCAGGTGGGGGGAGGCAGGCAAGGGGAAGCAGCGCAGGCAGGCCGCCGGGGGCACGGGCGAAGCGCCCTGGGGCAGGTCGGCCACGGCCGCGGCATAAACCGTCATATCCGCCTGCGGGGCGCTGCGCAGGGCCTTGGGCGGCACGCCGGTCTGCACCGGCTTCACGGCCTGGGCAACCACGCCGGCCAGGCGCAGGGCCCGCAACAGGGCCGCTGTGGTCACGGTTTTGCCCACATCCGTGCCGGATCCGGCCACAAACAGCCCACGCAGGGCAGGCCGCCGGGGCGCGGACTCAGGAAGCCGCGGCGCAGACGCCATCGCCGTCCACCTCCAGGCCCAGGTCGGCCAGCATTTGCAGATCGTTTTCCAGACCCTGGCCGTGGGTAGTCAGATAGTCGCCCGTCATGAGGGCGTTGGCCCCGGCGGCAAAGACCTCCGCCTGCCGCTCGCCCAGGACCAGCGGCCTTCCGCCGCAGATGCGCAGGGTGGCCGTGGGCAGGATGTGCCGGAATACGGCCACAATGCGCAGGGCTTCCTCCGCCGAAAGGGGCTTTTGCCCGGCCAGCGGCGTCTGCGGATGGGGATGCAGAAAGTTCATGGGCACCTGACGCACCCCCAGCTCCTTAAGGCTGAAAGCAAAGGCCACCCGGTCCTCCCAGCTCTCGCCCAGGCCGAACAGGCCGCCCGTACAGGCCGTGAACCCGGCGCGCATGCCGCGCAGCACGGTTTCCCGCCGCTGCTCCCAGGTCTGGGTGGTGCAGACGCGCGAATAGTACGCCCTGGAGGTTTCCAGATTGTGGTGGTAACGGCCAAGCCCGGCGGCCGCCAGCTCCGTAAGCTGCGCCTCGGTGAGTCGTCCCAGGGAAGCGCAGACCCGCGGCCTAACCTCGGCGGGCAGCCCGGCGATGAGCGCGCGCAGACGGGCGAACTCCTCCCCGCTCAAGGCTGCGCCGCTGGTGACGACGCCGATATGGGCCACAGGCAGAGTGGCCAGGTGCAGGATGCGTCCCCGCAGTTCCTGGTCGGACAGCAAGGGAAAGACGTCAATGGGCGTGTGGTTGTGCCGGCTCTGGGAGCAGAAACGGCAGTCCATGGCGCAGTTGCCGCTGCGGGCGTTGATGATGGCGCAAAGGACGATGCGACGACCGAAGGCCGCCTCGCGCAGGGCGGCGGCCCGCTCCATAAGACGGGGAAGCGGCAGCGCCAGCAGGTCCAGAGCCTGGGCCGGCGTGCCCACAGAGAGCAAATCCTTCATGACGGCAGAAACCTGAATGGCGGGAAAACCTGATGCGCCGCCGTCGCCGTCCGGCGCGGACGACCGGAACGGCAAACGGCGACGCGAAAAACAGCGGATCCGGACACGGGGCTACTGCACCTTACGGCGCTTTTCCCACAGCTTCATGTCCTTCATTTTTTTGCGGCGTTCGCGCTGCAGGGCCTTGCAGACCAAGGGGGCGTCCTTTTTGAAGCCCCACTTCTCGCGGTATTCGGCAGTGGACATGCCGTGGCTGGCAAGATGACGCTTGGTGAGGATTTTGAAGCTCTTGCCGCACTCCAGGCAGGTGACGGACTTTTCTTTCACCGATTTGCGGGCTTCCTGGGCCATTTCGGTGCTGTCCATTTCCAGCGGGGCTTCCCCTTCGGCCACGGCCCGGATGCCCTGCGCCACTTTCTGAATGAAGGTGGCGATCTCCTCTTCGCTCATTACCCGTACCCCGGCCTGTGCCCGGGTAATTTCCAAAGCCTCTTTCAAATAATCATCCATAGCTACCTCTGGTTGTCGGCGCCACGATGCCGCGTGGGCATTGCAGTGGGCAACAGTGACAAATTTACACAGAACAATATACAGCACGTTATCCAATGGCCGCACCATACACAGGAGACACTGCTCCGTCAATATTTTCGCGCTCCGCAGCCTGGAAATTGTATTCAATACCAATGTACGGAAGCGCGTCAGAAACTTTTTTTGTCGACATCATATTGCCATCAATTTCACAATAAAAAACTGCAACGAAAATATGGCTATTGGTAAGGCGTCGGGCAAAAAAAGATCGTGCTTTTGCCTTGGCACAACAGCGCTGGCCGACGCTTCTGTTGCAACAAGGCATAAACCAAGTTTTACGCTATGTAACTAGAGAAAACTTAACCCCTTGAGGTCTGTAGCGTTACAATAGATTGTTATTTTTTTCTCATGACGCCTGTGTGCAAGCCCCTGCACAGGCAAAAGGGAGAATTTTTTTTAGCACAAAAGCCCATACGGGCTTGACGTAGTATTTTTAATATGAGAATAATTTTGTAGGAATTAATTCCATCGTATTTTTTACAATTTAATTGCTCTTTACACCTGCCTCATATATATTGAGGCACAGCCGCGTATGACGCAAGGGAGATGCCATGTCAGCGTTGTCCGACCGTGAGTTTCTGGCCGAGGAAATGTGCGCCCTGTACTCCCGTCTGACGGGCGAGGAGGCCGCGCCGGCCGATCTGGAGCTGGCGCGCAGGCTTGCACAGGAAGAAGAGCCTCACGACCACTGGCTTGAGACCGGCAAACTGGATTACGAATCCCGTCTCTTCCTTTATATGGCGGCGGCCTACGCCATGCGCTGTATGAAGCGCGACACGTACCGCTGTGCGGTCTTTATGCGGAGCGCGGCCACGGCTCTGGCCAACGAGGCCCGAGCCTGACGCAACGCCACGGAACCAGGGGGAATCCCGCTGCAGGTGCGCGGGATTTCCTTTAAAAAGCGGAGCATTGGGGGCACAAGCCTCCCCCAAGCTGCAAGCCTGCCTTGGGCGGGCGTCGACGCACGGCGTCTGCGTCCGCCAAGCGGGCCAATGCTCCCGCATCCGCCTGAGCAACTGCAACGTTGGGTTGCTCTTTCATCTTGTACCCGGCGCTGGTTTATACCGGGGAAAAACCACCAGGACCTGTCAGGAAGCAAGGAACTATCATGCGGGAAAAACCTTTCGGATGCAGAACCACCCTCCCCTGCCTGCTGTTCGTGTGCTTCGCCCTGGCCTTGCCGTCAGGCGCGGCCTACAGTGCGGAGCGCATCCCCATCACCACCCCTGCCGTCAACGCCAAGAAGATGCCGCAGGTGTTCTTTAACCATGACGCCCATGTGGCCTATGTGGAAAGCGTGGATGGCGATTGCTCCACCTGCCACAACATGACGGACGACGGCCTTTCCGAAACCCTTAAGGACGTGACCGCCGCCCCGGCCGCCAAACAGGTGGAGTACATGCACGCCACCTGTACCGCATGCCACGTCAAGGCGGGCAAGGGGCCGCGTCTGGTCTCTTGTCGCACCTGTCACAGTGAAGCCATCGCATCTGAAAATGCCGGTAAAAAATGATCGGTCGGCGGTGCGCCATTATTTGCAGTCTATGTGAGGAGGCAGAATCAGATGCTTGATTTTATTACTGGACCCCTTTTTGTTATTTCACTTGTCATCTTTTTCGTGGGGCTTCTGCTCCGCGCCGTTTTCTATGTGCGCGGCCTGGATTCCAAGCTGGAGCGCGTAGCCTACCGCTACCATGCGGATCGCTCCATCCCCGGCGCGCTTGCGTCCATTTTTAAGTGGCTCGTCCCGGCCGGCACCTGCGGCTGGCGCGCCCAGCCCGCGGCCACGCTGCTCTTTTTTCTGCTGCACTGCGGCGCGGTGCTGATTCCGCTTTTTCTTTTGGGGCACACGGTACTGCTGGAACATTATACGGGCATCAGTCTGCCGGCCCTGCCCGGCGCTTTGGCGGACATTCTCTCCATCGCCGCGGTGGCTGGCCTTGTGCTGCTGGCCCTGCGCCGACTGGCCGTTCCCGCCCTGCGCCAGCTCAACAGCGGCCAGGACTGGCTTATCCTGCTCCTGACCTTTCTGCCCTTTGCCACCGGCCTTATGGCCCGGCTTAACACCGCCTCGTATGAAAGCTGGATGATCGCGCATGTGCTTTGCGGCGAATTGTTCCTCATCCTGGCGCCCTTCACCAAGCTCTCGCACATCGTGCTCTTCTTCATGTCCCGCGCCCAGATCGGCATGGATTTCGCCATCAAACGCGGCGGCGCCACCCGTGGCGGCGCTTTCCCCTGGTAGCCGGGTTCATCGAAGCATTTTTTTGCCGGAAAGGAGCAAACAATGTCCCAGACCCTGTGCAACAACATCCCTGTCACTACCAAGGAAGGTATCCTTGAACTGCTGAAAGACAAGGGCGGCGCACAATACTACAGCCAGATGAAAGAAATGAAAGTGGACCAGGAGGCCCTGGCCCGCGATCTGGAAAAAACCTGCAAGTCCCGCACGCGCACCTGGCTCAATATCTGTGCCCACTGCGCCATGTGTGCGGACAGCTGCTTTTTTTACAAAACCAACAATAACGACCCCACCCAGATACCTTCATACAAAATCCAGTCCACCCTGGGCGAGATGCTGCGCCGCAAAGGCAAGGTGGATACGGAATTTATGATCAAGTGCATGGATACCGCCTGGGGCAAGTGCACCTGCTGCAACCGCTGCGCCCTGTACTGCCCCCACGGCATTGATACGGGCGTTATGTTCAGCTACCTGCGGGGCATCCTTTTCAAGCACGGCTTTGTGCCGTGGGAAATGAAAATCGGCTCCGGCATGCACCGCGTTTACGGCGCGCAGATGGACGTCACCGAGGAAGACTGGCTGGAAACCTGCGAATGGATGGTGGAGGAAAATCAGGACGAATGGCCTGATCTGGAAATTCCCGTGGAAAAGGAAAATCCGGAAGTCATGTACATCCTCAACGCCCGTGAGGTGAAGCACTATCCGGAAGACATCGCCCAGGCGGCTATCCTCTTCCACGTCACCGGCACAGACTGGACCGTGCCCCGCGAAGGCTGGGAAAACACCTCACTCACCATGTTCGCCGGGGACTGGGAAGGCTGCGGCCAGAACGTCAAACGTATTTATGCCGCCATTGAGCGCATCAAGCCCAAGATGGTAGTGGGCACGGAATGCGGCCACGCCCACCGCGGCACTGTGGTGGAAGGCCCCTACTGGGCCGGGCAGGAAAGCGGCGATCCGCCGGTGCCTTTCCTGCACTATGTGGAATGGGTGGCCCTGATGCTGCGCACGGGCAAACTGAAGATCGACCCGGCCAAAAAAATCAAGGTGCCCTGCACGTTGCAGGATTCCTGCAATTATGTGCGCAACCACGGGCTCGGCAAAGCCACGCGCGAAATCATGGGCTATATCGCCGAAGATTTTCGTGAAATGTCGCCCCATGCCGACCACAACTTCTGCTGTGGCGGCGGCGGCGGGCTCAACGGCATTGGCCTTTACCGCAAAGAACGCAATATCGGCCTCAAAAACAAGCTGGACCAGATCAGGGCCACCGGCGCGGAGCTGGTCATCACCCCGTGCCACAACTGCTGGGACGCCATCCGCGACATGATGGAAGTGTACGAAGAGCACAACATCAAGTGGTCCTTCCTCAAGCCCTTGCTGGTGAACATGATGGTGGTGCCGCCCCACATCAGGCACAATCCGCCTGAGGAATAACAGGACGCGGCCTGGCGGCGGGCGTTTGCAGGGGGGAGGCCCCCGGCGGGCGACGGCGACCAGGCCGCACGGAAGGAGCGTGGCCGGTTTACAGTCCTTTTGCAGACCGCGCGCCTTCCCAGAAGCCAGCACGCCTGCGGGCCGGGCAACGACGATCCCCGTGCCCGGCCCGCAGGCGAGAACGCCAGGGCAGCTCAGGCCAGCGCCGCCGCCACGCAGTGCAGCAAATCCTCGCAGGTACAGGATTTGGGCAGTACGGGAGCCTTGGTGCCGAAGGCCACGGGTCTAGGCCCCACATCGGTACAGACAATGGCCGGAATATCTCTGGTGCGGCTGTTGCGGCGCAGGCGGCTGTACATAATGGTGCCGGAGGTGCCTTCCAGCTCCACGTCAAAAATGATGCAGTCCGGCAGATCCTCGTCAATGAGCGCCAGGCACTGGTCACAATTGCAGGCGGCGCTCACCCGGTATTCACGCTGAAGGAGCGCCTGCGACAGCCTGCTTCGACTTGCGGCATCGCTGTCGACCAAGAGAATATGCTTTTGCATGCGAGCCCCCCGCCGGCGCTTCCGTCGGCTTTCGGTTTGCGGTTTCAGTGCTGCGCCGGGCGGGACGGTGGGCCGCCCTGCTCTGGCGCACGGAACCAAGGGTGACCAAGGTAAGAGAATGCTGCAACGAACGCGCGGCTTTGTCCCAGACATCAAGGGCCGTTTTGCCCCGGGGCGCTTCGGGGGAAACGCCGGGCAGGGTTATGCCCCCCTCCACTGCGGCGATAATGTCCGCCAGGGTGATGGCGTCGGGGCTTCGGGCCAGCATATGGCCGCCGGCAATGCCCCGGAGGCTTTTCACAATCCCCTCGGCCTGCAGCAGGCGCATGATTTTCTGTACGAACTTTTCCGAAATGCCGGTACACGCCGCCAGCTCCGAAGCCGATGCGGGCACGGCGTCACTTTGTTCAGAAAGGCACAACAGCAAGTGCAGGGCATGGCAAGCCATAGTGGAAATACGCATGATAAGTCCTTGCAATCTATTGGAGAATTTTTTTGTTAACCATACTATATATGTCTAATTTAGACTGCTTTACTCATGTTTACTTCAAGCGGCAATCCCCGTCAAGCCTTAAGAAATGCCTAAGGCCCATGGCGCTGTGCCGCACTGTGCTGCTGAAAATGTGAATACTTTCTCAAACAAGAAAAACTAAAAAATTCAGGGATGCCAAATCGTCAGACTTCTGCGTATAGTAGAGCGGCCCGACCGCGCGTCAGGCGCGGGAGGCCCCTGCGGCACGGCCCCGCCTGCCGCTTGCAACAGCCCTATGGGGGATAGAATGAAACTTTCCGCGAAGACCCGTTATGCCGCCAGAATCCTGCTTTATCTGGCCAGATACGGTATTGAAAAGCCCGTTTCCTCCAGCATGCTGGCCACACAAACGGGCATCAGCTCTCAATTTATCGAGCAGATCCTGCGCCAACTGCGCCTTGCGGGCATTACGGGCAGCATTCGCGGCGCGCGGGGCGGGCATGTGCTGCTGCGCAAGCCCGAAGAACTGACCTTTGGCTGCATCGTCAAATTGATGGAAGGCGGCATTGAACTTTCCGGCTGCCTGGAAAAACCCGGCAACTGCGTCCGCTTTGACGGCTGCGAAGTGCGGCGGGCCTGGGAGAACCTGCAGGCCACCCTGGACGGCGTTTTTGAATCCATCACCCTGCGCGACCTCATGCAGGACGACAGGATTTTGTCCTCCAGCCCTCCCCCTGGGGGCAGCCCTAACTGAGCCTGGCTTTTGGCGCATACCCTGCAGGAAGATTGGCTCTGAGGGCAGCCAGGCGCGCGCCCCGGCACAAACCTGGCAGCCAGACGCATTGCCCTGGTGGGGCGAAGGGGTTGGGGCGGCCGCCGGAACCATGAGGCGCACCAGAGCGGGCGCGGCGGCTTGGGAAAACGCAGAGCCTTCGGCAGCAAAAGACTCTGGCCGGCTGCGGCATCGGCCCGCCGCAAAGGCGCACGCGCAGATCTCCCGCGTAAATACGCACCACAGGGGGTAGGGCTCTTAGGGCTCTGGCCTCTGCGAATGCCCCTTCCCAAGGGCCACCTGCAGAAAATGGATGCGGCGGCTGTCGGTGTACGGCAGCCGCCTCGTTTCGCTCCTGTCCCTGGCACCCTGTTGCCACAGGAAAAACGCCGTGCGCCAACTTCCGCAGGGCTCACCCTGCCCGTCGGACGCGCCGCAAAATCTGCCGCCAGAATCGCGGCAAAGGCGCGTCACGGTGCAGCAGCAAAAGGGGCAGAATAGCCCCGATGGCCAGGCCGCTCATGATAAAAAAGGCCGTAAGCCCGTTAAAGACCACACTTACCAGCAGATCCTGCCGCTGCGCAACGCCGACCGCGCCGAGAAACTGAAGGATAGCCAGAATGGCCTTGTAGGCGAACATGCCGGGCACCATGGGCAACAGCGCGGGAAAGACAAACATTTCCGCCGGGGTATGCCAGCGATTGGCGCAGGGGATGCTGGCCAGGCCGATAATGGCGGCCGCGCACAATGATGCGCTGCTGATGCCCATGGAAGTGGCGTGCAGCAGCAGGGTGCGGGAAACGTGCCCCAAGGCCGCCAGGCTCCCGGCCACGGCGGCAATGCGCAGCGTGGGCCGCGAAATGGCGGCAAAGCCCACGGCCGCCACCGCGGCAAACAGGCCGTCGCTCAGGTAGAACACCAAAGGGCTCACAGCGAATCCACCCCCAGCAGCAGCATGGTCAGCGCAAGCCCCAGGGCAATGCAGACAATGAGCGTGCTGGCCTGAACCAGGCGAGATACGGCCATAAGCACATGCCCGTCCAGAATGTCCATCATGGCGTTAATGAGGGGGATGCCGGGGATGAGAAACAGCACGCTGGCGGCGATGGCCGTCTGCGGCGTCGTGCCCCAGCCGAAGATAAGCCCCGGCGAAGCCAGCATGGAGGCCGTGAACGCGGAGCAAAAAAAGGTGATCTTCATGTCCATGCCCCAGTGCAGCAGCTTTTGGCGCAGATAAAACGCCGCCAGCGTGGCGCAGAACACCAGGCCCATGGCGATGGCGTCGCCGTCGAAAAGCCGACAGAAGGCGGCGTTGGCGCAGGCCACCAGAAAGCGCAACAGCACGGGATTGAGCACGGGCACAGCCAGAATGGCGTCGAACCGCCGCCGGGCTTCGTCCAGATCCAGGCCCTCGTCGCCGATATGCCAGCTCAGGGCATTGAGGGCCGCCACCCGCTGAAAGTTGGGCGCGCCGCTCACGATGGCGCAGACTGCGGTGCGCCGTTCCTGCGGGATGCCGCTGGGTGCGGGCTTGACCACAGAGATGGTAAAATGCCGCGAGAGCATGGCCAGCTCCACGTCAAAGCCGTACGCCTTGGCAATGCGCGCCGTATTGCGGTCTACCCGGCTGGTCTGCGCGCCTGCCGCCAGCTGCACGGAGCAGAACGTCTGCAAAAATTCAATAAGCTCACGGGCAGCGGGCGCGGCGCGGGGCGCGCTCCCCGCAGGAAGCGCCACGCCCGCGCCGTCCGAAAGGCCGCCGTCTCGTCCCCCTTTTTGTGGGGAGAGGGCGACGCTTTGCCGTGAACCGGTGGTCATTTTACAGCTCGCGTTCGTTGTCCAGAAAAACCCAGTGCAACATGCGCTTGTGCACCCGCAGGCGGTATTCGGCCTGCTGCACCAGTAAGGAGGCCTTGCTGGCCAGAATCTCGTCCGCCACGCCGATGGCCGAAACGGGCGAGGCGCTCAGCAGCAAGCGCGCATTGGGTTCTGCCAGGGCCATGAGCCTGGCGTCCACCCGCCACACGGCGCGCTCCTCGGCCGTCAGCCCGCTGCGGCAGCCGGCAAACACATAGTTGGCCCCTTTGACCGCTTCTTCGGGGCTGTCCACAAAGATGACCTCCGTGCCCAGACGCGCCACGGCTTCTTCCAGAGGACGCCGGTCCACCTGCGCGGGCAAGGCCACCCGCAGCCGGAAGGGGAACCAGGCGGAGGCCTCAATAAGCGAATGGAGCGTGCCGTTGACGCAGCCCAGCCAGGCGCAGGTCAGGGTATCCAGATAGCGGGAGCAGAGCAGCATGCAGGAGATGTCCGCCAGGGTGTGGGCGGGGTGCGCATCCGGGCTGCCGGCGTTGATGAGCGGGAAGCGCAGGTGCGTCGTCTCCATCTCCCAGCCCCGCACAGGCAGGCCGTAGACGTACATGCAGTCCAGATAGTAGCTGAAAATGGGCAGAAGCTGCTCGCGGTAGTCGTCCATTTCAGAACGCCAGATGCCGCGGTTGCCCTCATAGACGACGGAGCCGCCCATCTGCCGCACCGCGGCGGAAACGCAGAGACGTTCGGGCAGGGAATGCTGGGCAAAGACCAGCAAGGCCACGCGCTGAGTCATGAAGTCCGTCTGCAGTTTGGGATCGGGCATGCCCAGAGCCTGCTGCACCAGCAGCCAGCAGGCAGTCTCGCCCAGGTCTTTGATGGTCAGAATGTGTCGCGCCATACGGCCTCCCGAAATAAGACCCCACGAATTCCGCCCGGCCCGCGCGCCGTTGCCGCCGCGCCTCCGGCCGGATGCCGCAGAGGTCTTTAAAGTATCAAGGGCCTTTCCCCCTGTCCAGCGTGGTCCAGCCTTACGGGCTTGTGGAAGGGGGGGCTTTTCCGCTACACTGCAGCCACCTGAGCCAGGAGCAGACATGAAAGCCTTTATTTTTGATCTCGACGGCACACTTCTCAACAGCCTTGAAGACATCGCCCAATCCTGCAATGTGGTGCTGCGCCGCCACAGCTGGCCGGAGCATCCCCTGCCCGCCTACCGGCAGATGGTGGGGCGCGGCTTTGACTATCTGGTGCGCAGCGCCCTGCCTGCCGACGTTCTGGCCGAGCTTGCGCCGGAGGGCCTGCGGCCCCTGGTGGAGGAAGCCCGCGCCTGGTACGGCGGCCACATGTGCGAACACACCCGGCCCTATGACGGCCTGGATGGGGCGCTGCAGGCCCTTTGCGCCGGGGGCCGCGTTCTGGCCGTGCTTTCCAACAAGCCGGACGAACTCACCACCGATCTGGTGCGGCGCTATTTTCCCGGCATCCCCTTTGCCCTGGTGCGCGGCGCGCGGCCGGGCGTGCCCCTCAAGCCGGACCCTGCCGCCCCGCGCGAAATGCTCGCCGCCTTAGGCCTCGCCGCCAAAGACGCCTGCTATGTGGGCGACAGCGATGTGGACGTATATACCGCGCGCAATGCCGGCATGACGGCCGTGGGTGCCGGCTGGGGTTTCCGCGGCGCGGCGGAGCTTGAGGCCGCCGGCGCGGCATGCGTGCTGGACGCGCCAGGCCGCTTGACCGAACTTCTCTGAACCCTGCACACGGAGCATCCTATGCAACGGCTCATTATCGAAATCGATGCAGACAAGTGCGACGGTTGCGGCCAGTGCGTGCTGGACTGCGCCGAAGGCGCCCTGGCCATTGTGGACGGCAAAGCCAAGCTGGTGAGCGACGTCTTCTGCGATGGGCTCGGCACCTGTCTCAACTGCCCCAAAGGCGCGCTCAAACTCACCGAGCGCGAGGCCGCCCCTTTTGACGAGGCCGCGGCCCTGGCCGCCAAGGCGGGGCGCGTTGCCGCCCCCAGGCCGCAGGGGGGCTGTCCCGGCGCTGCCGCGCGCACGCTGCGCCCTTTGTCCGCGCCTGCCGCAGCCGCCCCTGGGGAGCTGCGCGCGCAGCTTTCTTCCTGGCCCATCCAGCTCCGCCTTGTGCCGCCCAGCGCCCCTTTTCTGCAGGGCGCGCACCTGCTGCTGGCGGCCCACTGCGCGGGCTTTGCCCTGCCCGCCCTGCATCAGGACTGGCTTGCCGGGCGCATCCCCCTTATCGCCTGTCCCAAGCTGGAGGACAACGCCCTCCTGCTGGAGCGCCTCACGGCCCTGTTGGCTGCGGCCGAGGCCCAAAGCCTCACCGTGCTGCGCATGAGCGTGCCCTGCTGTGGCGGCCTTGAACGGCTGGCCCACAAAGCGGCGGCAGGGCTCTCCCTGCCCGTGACCTGCGAGGTGGTGCGCCTGTGAGCGGCGCCGCGGCGGCAGAGCCGCCCCAGGCTTTTATCAAAAAATGCGTGTTCCCATACCTTGACAAAACATAGTAAAGAGCTATGTTTTAAACACGCGCAGCGGCAGGCGCGATCAGACCCGCCGCAGCGCGCAACCATTGAGAAAAGTGCGAGGAGACCATGCCCATCAAGATTCCGGCGGACCTGCCGGCCTGCGCAGCCCTGGAAGGCGAAAACATCTTTGTGATGACGGAAGACCGCGCCGTACAGCAGGATATACGCCCGCTTGAGATTGTCATCGTCAACCTCATGCCCACCAAGATCGCCACCGAGACGCAGCTGCTGCGGCTTCTGGGCAACAGCCCCCTGCAGGTCAACATTACCCTGCTCCGCACTGAGGCGCACCAATCCAAGAATACCCCGGCCCGGCATCTGGAGCGGTTTTACAAGACCTTTTCCGAAATCCGCCACGGCACCTTTGACGGCATGATTGTCACCGGCGCGCCCGTGGAGCATCTCCCCTTTGAGGATGTGGACTATTGGCGCGAGCTGCTGGAGATCATGCGCTACGCCCAGAACCACGTCTACTCCACCCTGTACATCTGCTGGGCGGCCCAGGCTGCGCTCTACCACTTTTACCGGATCCCCAAGCATGTGCTGCCGGCCAAAATTTCCGGCATTTTCGAGCATGAGGTGCTCCAGCCTGCGTGTCGGCTTTTCCGGGGTTTTGACGATACGTTCCTGGCCCCCCACTCCCGCCACACCGAGGTGCGCGAAGAAGACGTGCGCCAGGAGCCGCGCCTGCGCGTGCTTGCCCGCTCGGCCGAGGCGGGCCTTGCCCTGTTGGAGACTGTAGACCATTCCCAGGTTTTCATGACCGGGCACCTGGAATACGACCGCGGCACGCTGGATGAAGAATACCGCCGCGATCTGGAGCGGGGCCTGAACCCCGCGCCGCCCCGGCACTACTACCCCGGCGATGATCCCACGGCCATGCCCGCCATGCACTGGCGCGCGCACGCCCACCTTTTTTACAGCAACTGGCTCAACTATTATGTGTACCAGGAAACCCCCTTCAGCCTCACGGCCATCGCCGAGAACCGCCAGACCCCGGGCGTCTGACCGCAGCACACGCGAGGAACGCTATGCGATTTTCCACCAGAACCCGCTATGGATTGCGCTTTTTACTGCGCCTGGCCGCCCAACCCAAAGACAGCCTGCTGCAACTGGGCCAGGTGGCTAAAGAGGAAAACATCTCGTCCGGCTACCTGGAGCAGATCGTCCGCGCGCTCAGGCCCATGGGCATTCTGCGGGCCGTGCGCGGCTCCGGCGGCGGCTACGCTCTGGCCAGAGCCCCGCGAGACATTAATATGGAAGAAGTCTTTCAGCACCTGGAGGGAGAAATCTCTCCGGTCCGCTGCCTGACCCAGGGGCGTCACTGCCAGCGCGAAACCCACTGCTCCACCCGCGGATTCTGGAGCGAACTGGACGAGCACATCCGGGGTTTTTTACGGCAGCGCAGCCTGCAGAACATCATCGATTCCGAGAAGCCCTTCGCTTCAGGAGGCAACCATGTGGAACTACACTAAGACCGTACACGATCATTTTCTCCACCCCCATAACGTGGGGCCCCTCAACGGCGCCAACGCCGTGGGCGAAGTGGGCAGCCTGGCCTGCGGCGACGCCCTCAAGCTCTACCTTAAGATCGACGGGGAGGGCATTATCCGCGACGCCAGCTTTGAAACCTTCGGCTGCGCCAGCGCCATTGCCTCCAGCTCCGTGCTTACGGACATGGTCAAGGACATGAGCGTGGAGGACGCCCTCAAGCTGACCAATAAGGACATCGTCAACGCCCTGGGCGGCCTGCCCCGGCAGAAGATGCACTGCTCCGTCATGGGCCAGGAAGCCCTGGAGGCCGCCATCCGCCAGTGGAAGGGCGAACCCCCCGTGCCCCACGCCCAAGAAGAAGGCAAGCTGGTCTGCAAGTGCTTCGGCGTCACGGACGCCCAGATTATCCGCACCATCCGCGAAAACAACCTCAAAACTGTGGAAGAGGTCACAAACTACACCAAGGCTGGCGGCGCGTGTGGCGAATGCCTGGACGAAATAGCCGAAATCCTCGCCACAGAGCTCAAGCAGAAGCCCCTGGTGGAACTGAAGCCCCGGCCCCGCCTTACCAATGTGCAGCGCATGCAGAAGGTGCTCCAAACCATTGACGAGGAAATCCGCCCCCGTCTGAGCGTGGACGGCGGCGACATCGAGCTGGTGGATGTGGACGGCCCCCGGGTGGTGGTATCCCTGCGCGGACGCTGCTCTCAGTGCCGCGCCAGCGACGTGACCATCCGCGACCTGGTGCAGAAAGCCCTGCGCGAACATGTGGAGCCCGATATCGTGGTGGAGGAGGCCTAACCATGAAGACCATCTATCTGGACAACAACGCCACCACGGCCATCGCGCCGGAAGTGCGCGACGCCATGCTGCCCTACCTGGGCGAGCTCTACGGCAATCCCTCCAGCATGCACACCTTCGGCGGTCAGGTGGCCGGCGCGGTGGAAGGGGCCCGCGAACGCATGGCCGCCCTGCTGGGCGCAAAGCCGGAGGAAATCATCTTTACCTCCTGCGGGTCGGAAAGCGACAACGCCGCCATCTGGGCCGCCATCCAGACCCAGCCGGAAAAGCGCCGCCTGGTCACCACCAGAGTGGAACACCCGGCCGTGCTCAACGTCATGCAGTACTGGGAGCGCCAGGGCTACCACGTCACCTACCTTGGCGTGGACAGCAAAGGCCGCCTGGACCTGGACGAATACGCGGCGGCGCTCACCCCGGACACGGCCCTGGTCTCCATCATGTTCGCCAACAACGAGGTGGGCAACATCTATCCCGTGCAGCGCCTGGCGGAAATGGCCAAAGAACGCGGCGTGCTCTTCCATACGGACGCGGTGCAGGCCGTGGGCAAAACGCCCATCGACCTGGCCCACCTGCCCGTGGACATGCTCTCCCTTTCCGGCCACAAGCTGCACACGCCCAAGGGCATAGGCGTGCTCTATGTGCGCAAGGGCGTCCGCTTCCGGCCCTTCCTGCGTGGCGGGCATCAGGAAAACGGCCGCCGCGCGGGCACGGAAAACGTGCCTTATATCGTGGGCCTGGGCGTGGCCGCGCAACTGGCGGCCGCGCACATGCAGGACGAGCGGGTAAGCGTGGCCCTGCTGCGCGACCGTCTGGAACAGGGCCTCACCGCCGCCATACCAGAATGCATGGTCAACGGCGATGTGGAAAACCGCCTGCCCAATACCACCAACATCGCCTTCAAAAACGTGGAGGGCGAGGCCATCTTGCTCATGCTGGACCGCCTGGGCATCTGCGCCAGCTCCGGCTCCGCCTGCACCTCCGGCAGTCTGGAGCCATCGCATGTGCTCCGGGCCATGGGCGTGCCTTTCAACTACGCCCACGGTTCCGTGCGCCTCTCCCTCTCGCGCTACACCACAGAGGAAGAAGTGGACTTTGTGGTGGCCCACTTCCCGGAGGTTATTGCAACCCTGCGGGCTATCTCGCCTTATAAAAATTAGCCCAGGGCGCACTGCCGCCTGCTGCGCCGTATGCAAAGGCTCCCCGGCCCGTCCGGGGAGCCTTTGCATACGGCGCACAAACGTACTTATATATTTTTTATTTAAAATCTAGACTGTTATTCAGACATGTGTATGTACCGCTTGATTCTGCCACAAAATTGCGGTAGAAATAGGCTGCATATGCCCGCAATGCTTTGCTGTGGCAATCAGGCAGACGTTCTTTACAGCAAAAACACCCCGTAGTTCGCTCCACGCCCCAGGGAAACCACCCCCAGCCGTCATCCTGTTTTGCATCGCCTGCCCCTCCTGAATCCCTACCCTATGGGGCGCTGCTCTCACCTTACCATGCGCTCCTGCGCGCCAAGGATTTTCTATGCCTACAGCCCTGCTTTTTCTAACGCTTGCGCCTTTGGTTGCCTTGAGCGCCCTGGCTGTCCCCGCGCCCTTTGTGCCCGTGCCTGTGGTGCTGGCCGTTCTTTTTGCCGTCAGCGGTCTGGCGCTGGCCTGGCGCGGGCTGTTGGCGCCTTTGCGCCGCCTGGCGCATGCCGAGGACGCCCCCCTGCCGGAAACGCCCACGGGCTCCTGCAGCGCCGTGGCAGAGGTTTTTGCCGCGCTGCAAGAGCGTCAGAAGCGGCAGGAAGACGCCTACGCCCGTCTGCTGCGTGAAAAAGAGGAAAATTTCCAGGACGCCGTGGAGTGGCACGAAAAATATTCGGTGGCCATCACGGGCCAGGGCATGGTCCGCGCCATTCTGGACAAGGTGACGGAAAAGCTGCAGAGCCTGGCCGCCAGGCTGCCGCAAGAGACCAGACCGGAGGAGGACGCCCACACCCGCGCCTGCCGGGCCTTTATGGCGGAGTCGCTGGAAAACGTCCTGGGGGAACTGACCTACTGCGCCAAGTACCTGGACCAGATGAACGTCTTTCTGGGGGAAACCATCGATACGGAAAAAAAGGCGGAACTCGGCGAGCAGGACTACTTCCAATGGTCCGAGAGCTACTCCACGGGCGTGCCCGTCATTGACGGGCAGCATAAGCTCCTGCTTTCCTACATCAACAGGCTGGCGCGCAACATCAACCAGGGCAGCGATCCCGACCTGCTGCTGGAGATTCTGGACAATCTGGCGGGCTATGCCTTCACCCACTTCAATACGGAAGAAATTTTCTTTGCCCACTCCGGCTACCCGGACGCCGGCAAACATATCCGCAACCACCGCGAATTCAAGCAGACCGTGGCCGAATTCCGGCAGGCTGTAGACGAAGGCACGGCCCATGTGGACAGACACCTTCTGGAATTTCTGAAAAACTGGCTTATTAAGCACATCCAGGGCATGGACACCAGCTACGCCCCATATGTGCGCCAGCGTGCGGAAAAACAGGAGGCATAGACAGCGCAACCGCCCATGCCCCGCGCAGGCGCAGGCCGCAATGCCGTATCTCTGACGCCCCCGCCGGAAACCGCAAAAGACGCGGTTTGTGCGGAGGCGGCCGTCCACCCAGGCAGGACTTTGCCGCGCGGCGGCCGCATCCGGCGCGCAAGGGCCGGGCTACTTCTCGTGCCAGCCCAGAAACATCCGGTAGGCGGGGTTGGCGGTTTCCTCCACATGCGGGTAGCCCATGCGCTCCACGCGGGCCAGAAAGTCCTCAAAATCCGTCCGTTTTTCTTCAGGGGCTTCAAAGCCCACCAGCACGCGCCCGAAATCCGCGCCGTGGTAGCGATACTGAAAAAGGGTAATGCTGAAATCCACCCGCATGGCGTCCATGAAATCCAGCAGCGCGCCGGGCCGTTCGGGGAAGGTGAAGCGCAGCAGGCGCTCGTGCAGCACCTGCGGGGCATTGCCGCCCACCAGGTGGCGCAGGTGCACCTTGGCCAGCTCGTTGTCCGTAAGGTCCAGGGCCTCGAATCCGTGGCCGCGCAGCTCGCCGAGCACTTCGGCCACGTCCTCCCTTCCGTTAATTTTGACGCCCACCAGCACCCTGGCCCGCTGTGGATCGGAATAGCGCGTGCACAGCTCCGTAATGTTGCGGCTGCCGAAGGCGGCGCAAAGCTGGCGGAAGCTGCCCACAGTTTCCGGAATGGTGACGGCCAGCAGAGCCTCGCGCTGCGCGCCGATCTCGGAGCGGTCCACCACATGGCTCAAGCGGTCGAAATTCATGTTGGCCCCGCTCACCACGGCCACCAGGGTGGTGTCGTGCAGGCCGCCTTCTTTGGCATAGGCCCGCAGTCCCGCCAGGGCAAGAGCGCCGGCGGGCTCCGCCACCACGCGCGTATCCTCAAAAATATCCTTGATCGCGCCGCAGATGGCGTCCGTTTCCACCGTGACGATGTCGTCCAGCAGGTCGCGACAAATGGCAAAGGTCTCCTCGCCCACCAGCTTCACGGCCACGCCGTCGGCAAACAGCCCCACATGGGCGAGCTCCACCCTTTTCCCGGCCATGACGGAACGCCGCATGGCGTCGGAATCCACAGGCTCCACCCCGACAACGCGGATCTCCGGCCGCAGATTTTTGATGTAGGCCGCCACGCCCGCCGCCATGCCCCCGCCGCCGATGGGCACGAACACCGCGTGGATGGGCCCCGTGTGCTGCCGCAGGATTTCCATGGCTATGGTGCCTTGGCCCGCAATGACGTCCGGGTCGTCAAAAGGGGGGATATAGATGCAGCCCGATTCCTGGATCAGCTCCAGGGTATGCTGCCAGGCGTCGCTGAAAGATTCGCCGTACAGCACCACCTGCCCGCCCAGTCGCCGTACGGCCTCCACCTTAATGGCGGGCGTGGTCACGGGCATGACAATGGCAGCCTCGCAGCCCAGCCGCCGGGCCGCCAGCGCCACGCCCTGGGCGTGATTGCCCGCGGAGGCGGTGATCACCCCCCGGCGGAGCTCCTCGCGCGAGAGGTGCGCCATTTTGTTGTAGGCCCCGCGCAGCTTGAAGGAGAACACCGGCTGCAGATCCTCGCGCTTGAGCAGTACGGTATTGCCAAGGCGGCGCGAAAGGGTCGCGGCCTCTTCCAAGGGCGTTTCCACCGCCACGTCATACACGCGGCTGAGTAAAATTCTGTGCAGATAGGCGCTGTGTTTGTCCATGAACGCTCCTTGGGGCTTCAGGCTTCGGGCGGGGGGCTGATCGGAACAGGCGCTCCGGCGGGCGCACCGTCGCCGCGTGGCTCCAAGCTATATACCGCCAGGCCGCTGGGCTCAAGTGCGGCGGATTCGCGCCAAGGTCGAGCTTGAGGCCCAGGCGAGGGAACGGGCCAGGGAGCAGAAGGCCGCCCTCAAAAGGTAGATTCTCGTCTTGAGCAGTTACGAGCCTTACGAGCCCCAATTAGATGCGGTGCCCCTGCCCGGTACAGCCTCGACATTCTTCGTCGGCTTTTGTATATTCGCTCTTCCGAAATGAGGACCGAAGCGGCGCCCCCGCCCGTCGGCCCGCAGGCCGGGCGGCAGAACGGGCGCCGCCCCGCATGATCCATTCCGTCGCCCCCGGCGACCGCAAGCCCGCACAGGAACTTGAACCAGCTATGACCTGTCGGATTCTGAGCCTGCAACACCCGCAGGAATGGCCCAAGATGTCCCAGTGGCTGCAGGGCCGCCGCAACCCCGGCAACGGGGCCGAAGCGGCCGTACAGGAGATTCTGGCCGCCGTGCGCGAACGCGGCGACGCGGCCCTGGTAGACTATACCCGCAAATTCGACTGCCCGGATTTTGCCCCGCCCCTGCGCGTGACCGAGCAGGAAATCGCCCGCGCCGCCGCCACGGTGAGCATTGAAAACCGGGAAATCATCAGCGCCGCCGCGGCCAACATCCGCATCTTTCACGAAGCGCAGGTGGAAAAATCCTGGTTCCTCACCCGCCAGGACGGCAGCATCCTGGGCCAGCAGGTAACCCCCGTGGACGCCGCCGGCCTTTATGTGCCCGGCGGCCAGGGCGGCAACACGCCGCTTATTTCCAGCCTGCTCATGAGCGCTATCCCCGCCCAGGTGGCGGGCGCGCCCCGGCTGGCCGTGTGCACGCCCCCGCGCGCGGACGGCAGCGTCAACCCCCACATCCTGGCTGCCGCGCACCTGCTGGATATCGACGAGGTCTACCGCGTGGGCGGGGCCTGGTCCATCGCGGCCCTGGCCTTCGGCACTGAAAGCCTGCCCCCCGTGGACGTCATCGCCGGGCCGGGCAACATCTTTGTGACCACAGCCAAGCGCCTGGTGCAGGGACAGGTGGGCATAGACATGATCGCCGGGCCCAGCGAGGTGCTGGTGGTGGCGGACGCTTCCGCCAATCCCGCCTGGCTCGCGGCGGACATGCTCTCGCAGGCCGAGCACGACGCCCTGGCCTCGGCCATCTGCGTCACCGACGACGCCCGCCTGGCAGAAACCCTGAACCTGGAGCTGAAAAAACAGTGCGCCGCCCTGCCGCGCGCCGCCATTGCCGCGCGCGCGCTGGAGGATTGGGGGGCCATCGTCCTCACGCCCGACCTCAACACGGCCGTGGCCGTAGCCAACCAGGCGGCGCCCGAGCACCTGGAGCTCTGCGTGCGCGATCCCTGGGCCGTGCTGCCCTTCATCCGGCACGCCGGGGCCGTGTTCATGGGCCAGCACAGCCCGGAAGCGGTGGGCGATTATTTTGCCGGGCCCAACCACGTGCTGCCCACCCTGGGCACGGCGCGCTTTTCCTCGGCCCTTTCGGTGCAGACATTTTGCAAAAAAACCAGCGTGGTGGCCGCATCTTCCGCCTTTTTGCAGCAAAACAAGGCAGCCATTGCGGCCCTGGCCCGGATGGAAGGGCTGGAGGCCCACGCCCGCTCCGTGGAGGCGCGGGGCAGAAAATAGCGCGGCTTTTCCGCGGGAGTTCCCATGAAAGTTGTGGTCAAGACTGAAATAGACGCCTACCCCCTGCTCTCGCGCGGCAAAGTGCGCGACATCTACGCGGTGGACGCAGATACCCTGCTCATCGTCACCACGGACCGCATGTCCGCCTTTGACGTCATCATGAACGACCCCATCCCGTACAAAGGCGTGATTCTGAACAAAATCACCCTGTTCTGGATGGAAAAATTTAAAGACATCATCCCCAACCACCTGCTGGAAAGCGATGTGGCCCGCTTCCCCGCGGCGCTCGCGCCCTGGAAGGAGGAGCTGGAAGGCCGCGCCGTTCTGGTGCGCAAGGCCAGGCCCCTGCCTGTGGAATGCATTGTGCGCGGCTACATCACGGGTTCCGGCTGGAAAGACTACCAGACCACCGGCACGCTCTGCGGCTACGCCCTGCCCGCCAACCTGCGCGAATCCGACCGGCTGGATCCGCCCCTGTTCACGCCTTCCACCAAGGCGGCCCTGGGGCAGCACGACGAAAACATCAGCGTGACCAGGGCAGCGGAAATTCTGGGGGCGGAAACCGCCGCCCAGGTGGAGCGGGCCTCCCTGCAGATCTATGCCGCCGGACGCGCCTGGGCGGCGGAGCGGGGCATTATCGTTGCCGACACCAAATTCGAGTTTGGCTTTATTGACGGCAAGCTGCACCTGATTGACGAAGTGCTTACGCCCGATTCCTCGCGCTTCTGGCCGGCCAAGGGCTATGAGCCCGGCCATGGCCAGCCCAGCTTCGACAAACAGTACCTGCGCGACTGGCTCAAAAAACAGCCCTGGAACATGCAGCCGCCCCCGCCGGCCCTGCCTGCGGACATTATCGAAGCCACGGCCGCCCGCTACCGCGAGGCCTACGACATCCTGACAAAGTAACCCCGCTTTCGCGCGGCTGCAGGCCCCCCCTGCGGCCGTGCGCCTGCAGGCCCCTGCGCGGCGCTTGCGCCATTGCCGCCTGCGGGGCGCGCAGATGCGGGGTGATTTCCCAGGTTTTTACTGTTATAGTCGTGCCACTGCGCTGCGGCAGACGCGCGCGACGGATTCTGCGCCGGGCTTTCCCCGGATTGCGGCCCCCTGCCGCGCAAACCTGAACCATGCCCGGAACATCCGGCCCCCTACAGCAAGGAGGAGAATCCATGCTGCTGCAAGGAAAAAAAGCCCTGATTATGGGCCTCGCCAACAACAGAAGCATTGCCTACGGCATAGCCTCCGCCCTCAAAGAACAGGGCGCGCGCCTGGCTTTCAACTATGTGGGCGAAGCCATCAAAAAGCGCGTGGAGCCCCTCAGTGCGGAGCTGGGCGGTGAATTCACCTTCCAGTGTGACGTGTGCGACGACGGCCAGATAGCCGACGCCGCGGCCCTGGTGAAAGACCACTGGGGCGACCTGGACATCCTGGTGCACTCCGTGGCCTTTGCCAACCGGGAAGACCTCAATGGCCGTTTTCTGGATACCTCCCGGGACGGCTTCAAGCTGGCGCTGGAGGTTTCGGCCTTTTCTCTTACGGCTCTTTGCCGCGCCTTTGAACCCCTGTTCCACGACGGCTCCTCTGTCGTTACCATGACCTACCACGGCTCCACCCAGATCATCCCCGGCTACAACGTCATGGGCGTGGCCAAATCAGCGCTGGAAGCCTCCGTGCGTTATCTGGCTTACGACCTGGGCCCCAAGGGCGTGCGCGTCAACGCCATCAGCTCCGGCCCCATCAAGACGCTGGCGGCCTCGGCCGTCTCCAGCCTCAAAGACATTTTTACCCTGGTGGAGAACCACGCCCCCCTGCACCGCAACGTGCGCACCACGGATGTGGGCGGCGCCGCCGCCTTCCTGGCCTCGGATCTGGCCCACGCCGTTACCGGCCAGGTGCTCTATGTAGACAGCGGCTTCAGCAAAATGGGCGTGCCCGCCTGAAGGCGGCGCCGTTGCTCACGGAAATCACATGGATTACGCAGTTCTCAACGCCTTAGGCATTACTGTTCTGGCTGTCCTGGCCCTGTGGGTTTTTGTGCGCGCGGCGCGCAAAGAACAAAACCGGCGCGACCAGGACGACAAGAAAAACCTTTGAAGCATTGTGGCCGGCTGGCGCCCGCCCCCGCCCCGGCGGCGACGCGGCGGGCCAGCTGCGCCGTCGGGCCGTGCGCCTGACGCCAAAAGCGGCTTCCCCAAAAAGGGCTGAGCGCCGCAGGTCCGCCGGCACGCCGCGCGGGCCGCAACAGACAAAAGCAGAACCCGCACAAGCATTTTTTGCTTGCAGTCAGCACGCTTCTGCTATATAACCATTCGGCTTTACGCCGCATACCGGTGCAATGTGGAGAGGTGTCCGAGTCGGCCGAAGGAGCTCGCCTGCTAAGCGAGTATACGGGCTTAAACCTGTATCGAGGGTTCAAATCCCTCCCTCTCCGCCATAGAACAAATGAGAACGGCGAGTTACTGAAAAAGTAACTCGCCGTTTTTGCGTTCTAGCGGGGTGAAATTCGGGTCGGCGCGGGGTGGGCGTGACCTTACCCTAATGCGCTTCCAGAAACTCCAGCAAGATGTTGTGGAAGCGCTCATGGCTGGGCCGTTCAAGAAATAAGGCATGGCCCGCATCGGGCAGCACTTCCACCCGTACCGCCCCAGGCGTTGCGGCTATTGCCCGGCGCAGGGCGGGCGCATCCATAAATTTATCCTGCGCCCCCCAAATATACAGCACCGGCAACTCCAGTTTGCCCGCCGGGATAAGCGGCCCGTCCTTGGGGCCAAAAACCTCGCGCCGCCCTCCATTGGGAATGGGGTGATTGTCGTAACGTTTTACGCCCGCTGTATAAAGCCGTACAACTTCAGATTCGGCAAATTGGGGGTCAACCGCGCCATTGGGAAGCAGGCGAAAGTCTTTGTAGGCGTGCGGCCAGACCTCTTGGGTAACAAAGGGTTCAGTTACCGACATCAGGCCAAGCCCGTGCAGAATAGGCGCGCACAGGGTAAGCGAACGCAGCTTTTCCGGGTGTCGCGCGGCAAACCGTGAGGCTGTTACCGTGCCCCAGCTCCAGCCAAAAAGGTGCAGCTTTTTCGCCTTGCTGAGCGATAAAACCATATCCGCCGCAGCATTAAGATCCTGCGCCGCATAGTCGGCGTTGGGCATGAAGCCGTCCGCTACCTTGCCGGAACGTCCGAATCCGGCGATATCCAGCAGCCAGACCGTATAGCCGTGGTCAGCCAGAAACCTTGCCAGGCTGTAATCTTTGTAATCCACATCAAAAGGGTGCGAAGAAAAAGCAACGCCGTGGGCAAACAGAATCTGCTTTTCCGGCATGGCCCCGGCAGCCGGGCTTATGCTCTGCAAAAACAGCTGAATGCCGTTCCGCTCCAGCGGGTGCTCCACAACGCGGTATTGCCCGGCATGGGCTGCGTATGTTGCAAAGCCGATAATTCCGGCTGCCAGAAAAAGGACGGCGAACACGCTGCGCAGGAGGCTGGGCAGGAGGTTCGTTTTTATGGCTCTGCTGCACAGGTATGGCATGGGTACGGCCTTGGTTGATTTTTTAGCGCCATTAGCACGGTGGGGTTTGCGCGCGCAATCGCTGTAGCGGACGAGGCCAAAACTATCTGACCCTATGGAGATTATACAATATGGGCCATAAAATTTCAAATAAGGCCAACCCGCGCCCGTGCGGCGGCCAATAAGACGGGCGAGCTGCCGTCATGAGGCGACGGCAGCTCGCGCAACGGTCAGGGCTTTATGCCGGGGCCTGGATTTTTGCGCGTCGCCTTACGGCCTTGCAACCTTGCAAGGCCGTAGCGGCTGCGTGCGCAGACGCGCGCCGTGCAGATGTAAGCGCAATGCATTTGCGCTGGTAAGCGCTGGAGCAAGCGTGTCCTAACCGTTGCGAATGCTTATTCTCAAAGGCCGTCTGCTCTAAGGGCGCAGCGCCTTGACCAGCAGGGTCACATTGTGGCGGAACATCTCCAGATAGGTGGGCGCGGGGCCGTCCGGGCCGGAGAGGGCGTCGGCATAAAGCTCGCCGCCGGGCCTGGCTCCGGTCTCTCTGGCGATGTTTTCCACCAGGCGCGGGTCAGTCATGTTTTCCACAAACAGGGCCTTGATGCCCTCCGCCTTGATCTGCCGGATAAGCGCGCCCACATCCTGGGCCGAGGCCTCGGCCTCTGTGGAAAGGCCCTGCGGCGCGAGCAAGGTCAGGCCATAGGCTTCGCCAAAGTAGCCAAAGGCGTCGTGGGATGTGATGATCTTGCGCTCCGCCCGGGGGATGCCGCCTAGCGTCTTGCGAACCCAGCCTTCGGTTTCGCCGATTTTACCCAGGTACGCCCCGGCGTTTTTGCGGTAGGCGGCAGCGTGGGCCGGGTCCGCGGCGGCCAGGCCGTCAGCGATGTTCCGCACATAGATCCGCCCGTTGTCCAGGCTCTGCCAGGCGTGGGGGTCCGTCACTTTTTTGCCGCCTTCTTCCGCATCGACCATAGTGCGGGTGCGCACGCCCTTGCTGGCGATCACCACCGTGCCCTTGTAGCCGGAGGTCTGGATCAGTCGGTCCATCCAGCCCTCAAAATGCAGACCGTTGACCACCACCAGATCCGCCTGGGCCACGGCCTTGGCGTCAGCCGGGCTTGGCTGGTAAACGTGGGTATCCGCGTCGGGGCCCACCAGCGTGGTCACGCGCACCAGGTCGCCGCCCACGTTTTTGACCATATCGCCCAGGATGGAAAAGCTGACCGCCACCTTGAGCGGCGCGGCAAACGCCCCCTGCGCGCCCAAAAGGCTCAGACCGAGAACCAAGGCAAAAACGCCCGTCCAAAACCGTCGCATAGCTGCCTCCATCTGCCCGGCAAGGCCGGGGTTATTGTCCCTGTGCGCCTGGGGAGCGCCGCAGCAGGAGGATCATCCCCTGGCGCGGCCCCAGCAGCAGAGAAACGCAATGACAGGCCCCGGCGGTGAGCACAATGGCCGGCCCGGACGGCAGATTCCAGTAGTAGGAGAACAGCAGGCCCAGGTAGCCGGAAAGCATGGCGATGCCCGTAGCCACCAAGGCCTGGGACCAGACCTGCCCGGCCCAGAAGCGGGCCGCCGTGGCGGGCAGCACCAGAAGCCCCACGGCCATGAGCGTGCCCAGGGCGCGGAAGCCGCCCACCAGGTTGAGGGCCACCAAGGCCATAAACAGGGTATGCACCAGAGGGCCGCCGCCCCCCACAGAGCGGAGAAAACCGGGATCAAAACACTCCACCACCAAAGGACGGTAGAGGATGGACAAACTCAGGAGGCTCACGCTGGCCACGCCCGCCACCAGCAGCAGCGAGGCGTCGTCCACGGCCAGGATGGACCCGAACAGCACATGCATCAGGTCCATGCTGTTGCCCCGCAGGGAAACCAGCAGCACACCCAGAGCCAGAGAAATGAGGTACAGGGCCGCCAGGCTGGCGTCCTCCCGCAAGGGGGTGTAGCGCGAGACCAGGCCCGCCGCCACCACTACGCCCAACCCGGCCAGGAACCCGCCCACGGTCATGGCTGTAAGCGAAAGGCCGCACAGCAGGAAGCCCGCGGCCACCCCCGGCAGCACGGCGTGGGACAAAGCGTCGCCCATAAGGCTCATGCGCCGCAGCACCAGAAAGGTGCCCACGGGGCCGCAGCCCAAAGCCAGAGCCAGAATGGCCGCCAGGGCATGCCGCATGAAAGCGAACTCCGCAAAGGGTTCGCAAAAAAGATTCCAGAGCCAGATCATGCCGCTCCTCTCCCCGCCGGGCCGGCTTCAGCGTCTTCCACGGATGCCACAGGGCTGTCCCAGCAGGCGGAAAGCTCCCGCGCCCGGGCCAGATTCTCCGGCGTGAGGACACGCTCCGTGGGGCCGAAGGCAATGGGATCGCGGGCAAAAAGCAGGCATTGCGGAAAGTGGATCCGCACCTGCTCCAGATCGTGGATCACGGCCACCACGGTCCGCCCTTCCGCATGCCAGCGCCGCACCAGTGCCAGCAGATCGTCAGTAGTACGGGCGTCCAGGGCGGTAAAAGGCTCATCCAGCAGGATCACCGGGGCATCCTGGAGCAAAAGCCGCGCAAACTGTACCCGCTGAAACTGGCCCACGGATAAGGCGCTGATGGGCCGCGCCCCGAAGTCCGTTAGATCCAGCGTGGCCAAGGCCGCCTGCGCCTCCCGCCACGCCGCCGCGGCCAGCGCGCCCCAGGCCCCCACGCGCGGCCAGTGCCCCAGGGAGACCATATCCAGCACGGTGATGGGAAAGGAGCGGTCAATGGCTGCCTGCTGCGGCAGATAAGCAATATCCGCCGCACGCTGGCCGCCGAGGTCGACGCTGCCCTCCCGTGGGGAGAGCAACCCGGCCAGGGCTTTGAGCAGGGTGGATTTGCCCGCGCCGTTGGGGCCCACCACCGCCGTAAGGCTGCCCGGCGCAAAATGGCAGCACAAATGGCGCACGGCCGGATGCCGGTTGTAGGCCAGGGAAAGATCGCAGACGCTGATGGGCCGAGGCTGCCGGCTCATAAGGCCCACCAGACCACGCCCCACAACAGGGCGCACAACGCCAGGGCCAGAGCCAGCCTGCGCCCGGCCGACCAGCCCAGGGGAGAAAAAGGCGAAGAAAAAGGCGCGGCCACGGCCGCGTCCTCACGATTTTTTGTTGCCGTTTGCATCAAACGCATCCTGTGGGGCGGCGTCGGCGCAGGCCGCGCACCGCCCCCTGATTTCTATGCTTCCCCCGTGCAGAGCAAAGCCCTCTTCGTGCAGGGCCGCATCAATGGCCCCGTACAGATCGGGGTTGCGCACCTCGCGGCTCTGGCGACAGCAGTCGCAGACCAGCATGAACACGGGCGTGCCGGGGCCCGCGCAGGCGCGCGTACAGGCCACGAAGGCGTTGAGCGTTTCCACCTTGTGCGCAAGGCCGTGCTGTTGCAAAAAATCCAGCGCCCGGTACACGCTGGCCGGGGGAATGGGCCTGGCCGCCGTTTGACGCAACGCGTCCATAATGGCGTAAGCCTTGACCGGCTCTCCAGCCTCCTCCAACACTGTCAGCACCTGTCGCCGCAAGAGCGTCAGGCGCACCCCGCGCACTTCCCGCACCCCGCCGGGGTCGGCCGCGCTTTTTTGCTTTTGCTCCATGAACTGACGCTCCTTGCCCTTTACGGCGGCCCAATGGGCCGCCATCCCGACCGCGCACAGCCGCGTGCGCAAAAAATGAAATGATATATTGTTTCATTTTTGTCAAGAAAAGATTCCGGAATGCGTACCGCCAAAAGGGTGCGCAGGGCGCGGCGCAATGCGCGTCTGCGCCAAAGACAGAGCCGCGCCGCCCGCGCTCGCAAAAAGCCGCAGCCGCCCCGGCATCAGGAATCGCGGTAGAGGTCCGCGTCAGCGGGCACGCGTTCCCAGTACACCCGCCCTTTTTTGCGGTACTTGCGCAACAGCACATAGACGCTGCCGGGACCGCCGTCGTGCGGCTGGGCCGTGCAAAAGGCCAGCACTACTCGCTTGAAGGGCTCCTGCGTCAACCAGATCTGCAGCTTGCCGCGCAGCACGCCCTGGCCATCGGGCGAGTTGCGGCCGCGCCCCGGCACCACCAGCACCGTGCGCAGGCCTTTGTACCAGCTGCCGCGCAAAAAGCCCCGCAAGGCTTCAAAGGCCTGTTCCACAGTGAGGCCGTGCAGATCCAGATGGGCCTCCGGGCTCAGGGCTCCGGCCCGCAGCTTATTCAGAATCAGCGGATCCAGGCCCACCACATAGCCTTCCAGATATTCGTCCGTGAAGGACAAGGCAAACTCCAGTTTGCCGTCCATAAAATCCTGCAGGGTCAGCTCCCCCTGCTGCGGCGGCGTGCCCGGAGCAGGAGCCGGGGCCACGGCGCGCCCCTTGCCGCTCAGCGGCGTGGCCTCGCGCACGGCCTGCAGAAAAGCGGCGGCTTCGTCTTCCACCGCTGGCGCCTCCAGCTGCGGCGGGGCCGCTGCCGTCGCACGGGCGGCCCCCGTCATGGCCCGTGCCGCATGCGCCTCCGCAGGGGCGGGTTTCCGTTCCTTTGCCGCGGCCCCGGCCGTGCGTTGCTTTTTGGCTGCTGCAGCGCTGTCTTCAGGCAGCGCGCGCCGCTCCGCCAGGGTGAAACCGCCGGGCCCTTTTCCCTGCGCCGTGGGGCGCACCCGGCTCATGGCCCGCAAAAACAGCTCCGCATCCTGCGCGTCCTCCGGCGAGCGGGCCGCCACAGGCCGCCGGGGCGCGTGCGTCGCTCGTGCGCCGCTAGCGCGACTAGCGTCCTTCCGCTGCGGAAACTTCCCTGCCGCGAGCTGACGGAACGGATTTTCGCCAAAAGGTTCTTCCTGATCGGACATGGCTGTCTCCCCCATGAGGGTTGCGGTCGCCAAAAAAACACGGCCGCAGGGCGTGCCCCACGGCCGTAAGCATACGATTGCGGACGGGCCGACGCAAGGATCGGCCGCCAGACCGCCCGGCGATGGACTACTTGCCGGCAACCCCGGCGGCAGGCGCGGCCGAAGCGGGCGCTGCGGACTGGGGCGCGGCACTCTGCCCGGCGGGCGCGGCGGGCGTCGGCGTAGGTGCGGGCACGGCCGGAGCAGCCGGTTTGGCCGGCACGGCGGTATCCTCAATCTTCACGTCCAGAATGGTGGATTCCGAACTGGGGCGGGAGCTGGTCACATAGGTATAGCTCAGAGAGGTAATGACAAAAATGACCGCCATGAGCGTGGTGAGTTTGGCCAGGATGCCGCCCGCGCCGCCGCTGCCGAACACCGAGCTGTTGCCCCCGCCGAAAATGACGCCCATGCCTTCCTTGCCCGCCTGGAGCAGAATGAGAATGACCAGCAGGACGCAGACAATAATATGCAGCGTCAGGATAAGAGTCTGCACAGATTCCTCCAAAGCGGATTGGCGTGACGGGAAGGCGCGCGGTCAGGGACCGCGGACCGACGCTCCCGGCCTGCGCCGAAAACGTCAGCAAAAGACGATTTGCAAAAAACTTTGCGCCTCCAAAGAGGCACCCCCTACCAGAAGACCATTCACGTTGTCAAGACCCAGCAGGGTTGCGGCATTGGCGGGCTTAACGCTGCCGCCGTACAGAACAGGCAGCTGCAGGGCCGCGTCGCCCAAGGCGCGTTGCAGCAGGGCGCGCGTCACGGCGTGGGCCTCCTGCACTTCCGGCGGGCCCGCCACCTTGCCCGTGCCGATGGCCCATACGGGTTCGTAAGCCACGGCCAGCCGCCGGGCCAGGGCTTCGCCGCCCAGGGAAGGCGGCAGGGCCGCGCACACCGGCGCAAGCTGCGCCTCCAGCACGGCCTCCAGGCGACCGGCCTCACGCTCCGACAGGGTTTCGCCCACACAGAGCATGACGTTAAGGCCCTGCTCCAGGGCAAAGGCCGCCTTGCGGGCCACAAAGGCCGGGTCTTCGTGAAAGATATGGCGACGCTCCGAATGCCCGGCCAGCACCCAGGAGGCCCCGGCGTCCAGGAGCATGGCCGGGGAAATCTCGCCGGTAAAAGCCCCTTCGGCATCGGGATAGACGTTCTGCCCGCCCACGGCCAAACCGGGCGTCTGCCCCGCAGCCTCCGCCACCACGGCCAGCGCCGTGTAGGGAGGAAAAAGCAGCACTTCACGTCCGGCGGGCAGGCCGCCTTCCAGCCCGCGCGCTAGGTCCACGGCGTAGCTTGCCGCGTCCGCGCGGGTTTTGAACATTTTCCAGTTGGCGGCGATAATGGTTTTCATGCGGACCTCTCGAATGGGGACGGCGCGGCGGGGAGCGCCAGGGCGTATACGTGCGCGTCTTCGCCGGTATCCGCATAATAGCCCTTGCGCAGGCCCACACGCTGAAAGCCGCAGCTTTCGTACAGGGAAACGGCGGGCGCATTGCCGGCGCGCACTTCCAGCAGAATGTTCACGATACCCCCTTTGGCGGCAAGCCGCAAGGCCGCCTGCAGCAGCCGCCGCCCAAGCCCCTGCCGCCGCCGTTCCGGGCTGACGGCAAGGTTGAGTATTTCCAGCTCGTCCGCCGTGTGGTACACGGAAATATAGCCGCACAGCCGCGGCCCCTCCCACAGCCCCAGCGCGGCAAAAGCCCGCTGGGAAAAGGCCGCGCGGCACTGGGCCGCGGACCAGGGCAGGGCAAAGCACTGGCTCTCCAGGGCGGCCATGGCCGGAGCGTGGGCGGCTTTCAGACAGTTAAGGACAAAAATCGTGCGGCTAAGAGCCCTTGCGGACATAACAACCCCATACGCCGTCGCGCCCGCGGACCGCCATCCCCTGCTGGAGGTGGTGGACGCCGGCAACGCTCCGGTCTGCCTGCTGCGCGCGGCCGACGTACAGCGCCAGGGCCTGCCCCACCGGGCCGTGGCCCTGCTGCTGCGGGACAAAAACGGCCGCGCCCTGCTGACCCACTGGCCGGAACGGGGCTGGGGCGTTTCGGCCTACGCGCGGGCGACCGCGGGCCAGGCTTTTGAAGATTGCGCCCGCGCCCTGCTGCTCGAAGCCGGGCTGGACCCTACCGGGCGCGTGCGGCCCCTGGGCCTGGCCCCGCCCTGCCCGGAAAGCCGCAACGCCTTTGTGGCTTTTTTTGAAGCGCGCCTGCCGCTTTCACTGGCCATGGCCGGGGCCCGCAACGCCGAACGCCACCTGCTGGCGGACTACGATGAGTTGCGGGGCATGGCCGCACACTTCGGGGAGCTGCTCTCGCCGCTCCTGCGCGTGGCCGTGCAGGCAGGCTATGTGCGGCCGCGCTGAACCGGCCGAGGCTCAGTCCACGCTGGTGGGGCGCAGCAGGTCCACGGCCTGAGCGTGCACCAGACCGTTGCTGGCCAGCACCGTCTGGCCGAAGCGCAAGGGCGCGCCGGTCAGATTGCTTACCCGGCCGCCAGCCTCCTCCACCAGCAGAACCCCGGCGGCAAAATCCCAGGGTTTAAGGCCCTCTTCATAAAAAAAATCCAGCTTGCCGCAGGCCACGTAGGCCAGGTCCACCGAGGCCGCCCCCATGCGGCGCAGCCCCTGGGTGCAGGGCAGCACGCGCGCCAGACGGTCCAGCACGCGCTCAAGCCGGCGGGTAAAATCGTATGGAAAGCCCGTGCCCGCCAGGCAGTCGGCAAGGGCCGTCGCCCGGCTCACGGCAATGGGGCTTCCGTTGCAGAAGGCCCCCTGCCCGCGGGAGGCGTAAAAGCACTGCTCCAGCATGGGCACGTTGACCACCCCAAGCTCCGCCCTGCCCTCGCGCCACAAGGCCACAGAGGTGCCCACCTGCGGGATGCGGTGCACAAAATTAGTGGTGCCGTCCACGGGGTCAATAATCCAGCACAGGCCATCGGGCTCCGCGTCCGGACGGCTGCTCTCCTCGGCCAGGAACCCGGCTTCGGGCAGAAGCGCCCCCAGGCGTTCCTTCAAAAAAGCCTCCACAGCCAGATCCGTCTGGGTGACCAGGTCGATGCTGCCCTTGTGGCGCACCTGGCTCGGTTGGGACCAGTGTTCCCGGACAATCTCGCCGCTCTGGCGCACAATTTCCACGCAATCCCGCAGCAGGGACGCCCCCATGTTCATGCTCCGCAATCCTTTTCAGTTGATGAAGACGGCGTGGTAGGCCTGGCGGTCCAGCATGGCGCGGGCCGTGCCGCGCAGCACGGTGGTCAGGGGGTCTTTGTCCACAAAGACCTTGAGCCGCGTCTCCTGGGCGATGTATTGATCCAGCCCCTTAAGCAGCGAGCCGCCCCCGGCCATGAGCATGCCGTTGCGGTAAATGTCCGCCGCCAGTTCCGGCGGGGTTTTTTCCAGCGCGCGCAGCACCGCGCCCAAAATGGCCTGCACGGGCTCGCGCAGGGCCTCGCGGATGTGGCCTTCGGTCACCTGCACTACCCTGGGCGCGCCGCAGACCAGATCCTTGCCGGAAACCTCCAGCACGGGCGCATTGGGCTGCGGCAGGGCGGACCCCAAAATTTTTTTGACGTTTTCAGCGGTATTTTCGCCCACTTCCATGCGAAACACGTCGCGCAGGTAGCGCTGAACGGCCATGTTCATGGCGTCGCCCGCCACCCGTACGGACTGGGCGTTGGCGATGCCCGCCAGGGTAATGACCGCCACCTCGCTGGTGCCGCCGCCGATGTCCAGCACCAGGTTGCCCAGGGGTTCGTGCACGGGCAGATCAGCGCCGATGGCGGCGGCCATGGGCTCCTCCACCATGGCCACGTCCGCAGCGCCGGCCAGCAGGGCCGAATCAATGACGGCGCGCTTCTCCACCTGGGTGATGCCCGTGGGGATGCAGATGACCATGGAAGGCTTGACCAGCCTGAGGCCTGTAATGGCCTTGCGCACAAAATAGGAGATCATTTCGCGCGTGACGTCAAAATCGGCGATGACGCCGTCCTTCATGGGGCGCACGGCGCGGATGCGCTGCGGGGTGCGGCCCAGGTAATCCTTGGCGGCCGCGCCCACAGCCAGCACGACGTTTTTCTGAACGTCGATAGCCACCACCGAAGGCTCATTGATGACAATGCCCTGAGCGCGTGTGTAAAGCAGGGTGTTGGCCGTGCCCAGGTCCATGGCGATGTCTTTGGAAAGAAAATGGAACAGACGCCGGAACATGGTCAGTATTCTTTGCTGCGGGGCATGGGGGCGGCATCCGGGTCATAGGCCTGGGAACCGTCGGTGTGCACCCTGGCCCTGGGCAGCATGGTCCGCAGGCGCACTTTGAGGTACAGATTTTCCAGAAACAGGGCCAGATGGTCCACGGCCTGGCGCACAAAACTGCGCATGGATTCGTCCATGGTCCTGGGCGTGGTATGGGCGAGGCAAAGCACGCCCCGCGTGCTTTTGTTGACCATCACCGGCATGCACATGGCCGCCTGAAAATCTGGCATGTCCGGCAGCTTGCCAAAGAGCACCGCTGCGGGCGCGCCTTCCACGCCTTCGGCCACCACGGGCTGATCGTTGCGGAAAACCCAGCCCGTAATGCCGCTGCCCATGGGCAGGATGAGGGGCTCCTCGCCGGTAAGCAGCAGGCGGGCCGATTCGCTCTCCACGCAGTAGGTCTCGCCGGGCTGATCCACAGAGGCGAAGGCGCAGTAGTCAAAACCCGTGGCCTCCACCATGATCTTCAGGTAGTTGTGCAGAAACTGCGGCCAGCGCTTGTAGCGGAAGCGCAGATCCTGAATAACGCCGAGGTCGGCAAAATAGCGCGGAATGTCGCCCGCAAGCTCCTGCCGTCCGCGGCTGCCCTGCTGGCGCGCGATGAGCTCCGCGAACATCTGGAGGATTTTGTGGTCCTTGTCCGAGAAGGAATACTGCCGCTTGCTGTCCACGCAGAGGGCGCCGCCCGTGGGCACGGGGCAGCCCATAAAGGCCTTGATGCTGCCTTCCTCGCCGCTGGAATAGTAGCCGAGGTTGCTCTGGCGCTGGTCAAAATTGGGCACCAGCAGGGGCTGACGGTTGCGGACAATCCAGCCCACCAGCCCCTTGCCCGGCAGAACCGTGGCGTTGGCGGCGATTTTGTCCCCCAGACTGAAAAAAGCGGTGAGGCGGTGGGCCTCGCCCTCTTCCTCCGGCAGGAACAGCACCACCGAATAGGCGTCGAACACGCTGCAAACAATACTTAGTATATGTTTTTCAAGAGAATTGGCGGTCATGGTGCGTGGGGTTGATGGTGCGGCCGCACCGAGGGCGGCGTGAGGGAACGCATTTCTTGTAGCAAAGCGGGCCCGCCCCCGCAACTGCTTTTGCGCTCCGCCGCAGGGCACCCACGCGCCGAAAACACGCCCGATTTTGCGCAGGGGCGGATTCCTCCGCTTTTCCCTCTGGAAATATCTCTGAAAAAAAGCTAAATACACAAAAAAATTCCAGACGGGGCGCACGGATGATCAAGTGGCAAGAAATTTTCAGCAAAAACGGCCTGCCCTGGCAGGACGCCGACGACCTTGCCGCCCCGCTCGCCATCAGCAGCCTGCCTGAGCTCAAGCAGTTTCTGGACGCGGTGCACATTCGCTTCTGCCTCGTCAAGCCCTACCAGGAAAACAAAAATTACCCCCTGGTGGAAAGCCGCGAGCTCCTCCCCTCCTTCGACAACGACATGTTTGAGTATAAAGACCTGCCTGGCTTTTCTCTGGTGGCCTTTGCCCGGCAGCTGGACTATTTTTCCGAGATTTTTCAGTTTGACAAGCTCCACCCGGTCATCATCGAGGGCGAAGGGGCCTGCTGCCCGCTGGAAAACCAGGTCATGGAGCAGAACCTGCTGACCCTGGCCTCGCGCCTGCCGCGCCGCCACCAGGACGTCTTTCGTCAGCAGTTCCGCTCCGCCGATACGGTCCTGCTGGAGACCTACCCCGCCCTCATGCCTTACCTTCTGAGCATGGACCGGGCGCACGTCCTGGCCTGGGGCGCGGACAACACCTTCCACCTGGCGGGCATCTTCGCCTCCTTCCCTTCCGATATCGACAGCGAGCTCAAGCGCTTCGGCATCCGCATCGGCAAGTTCGCCTATGGCGACAACGATATGTATGAGCGCAACCGCATGTTCGTCTACCAGTACCTGATGGAGCTTTACGGCTTTCCCATCGTTTCGGAGCGGCGCACCTCCAGCGCGCTGTTTGCCCGCAAGCTGCACAAAATGGGCGAACGTTTTCTGCTCCGCGTGCTGGGCCAGACGGACCGCACCCTCACCACCTATCTTTCCACAGGCGAAAACACGCGCTATCCCCGGCTGGAAAAAATCGCCCTGGTGGCGGTGGATCCGGATCAAGACGAAGCCCTGGAGGCCATCGACCGCGACGGCTTTTTTCTGGATAAGCCCCGCCGCGTGGTCATCCTGCGGGTGACCTACCTCCAGCACAGCTTCGATTCCAGCAACGTGCGCCAGGACCGCGCCCTCTCTGTCGTCGCCCAGGAGGTGCTCCACCCCCTCACGGGCGAGCCCCTGCGCGGGCTCAACATCATCAAGGACGCCTCCAACATGTTCCTGCGCCTCAACGATATAGTGCGGGGCGAATACACGGGGCGCATCACCTACAAACGCACCGAGGTGGTGGAAAATACCGATTCGCACGAAAAACGTCTCAAATTCCTCTACAGCTGGCTGGCCAAGCATCAGCGCCGCATGATCAGCTACAGCGACGAATTTTTCTCCAACGTGAGCAAGGTGCTCTCCGGCTACCTCTACTCGCCGGACAACGACGAGGTGTTTGAAAACCTGCGCGACCTCTATCAGGAGGTGCGCACCCGCTTCAGCTATATCCAGCAGGCCCGCCGGGTCCGCATCCTGGAAGACATCTGCCGGCGCAGCCACAAAGGCGCGCGCCTCACCTACCGCCAGGCCCTGCGCGAGGCCGTGGCCCTGCTCAATGAACTGAAATTTGAGATCGTCAACTTTTTCCCCGCGTTGGTGGACGACGTCATCAGCTGCGTGGAACGCATCCTCGGCGACCGCTACCTGCAACGCAAGTATATGGAACCGCCCGAAGATTCCCTGACCCCGGCGGGCCAGGAAATCCGCAAAAACTACGGGCGGCTCGTGGCGCTGCAGGACGGCTTCAAGGCCGTGCGGCGGGCGCGCCGGGGCAAGGATACGGCTGCGGCATGAACGGACCTTTCTTTTATCTGCCCCCGGAAGCCTGGGGGACGGACGTGTGTCTGGAAGGGCAGGAGGCGCGCCACCTGACGCAGGTGCTGCGCCTTACGCCCGGTTGTGAAGTGGGCCTTCTGGACGGCCGGGGCCGCCGGGGACGCTTTATCCTGCGTGCGGTGAACAAAAAAAACGCCCGCCTTGAGCGCCTGGAAGAGGAAACCCTGCCCCGCCCCAAGGCCCTGGCCGTCATGGCCCTGGCCTTCAGCAAGGCCGTGCGGCGCGGCTTTTTTATGGAAAAAGCCGTGGAGCTGGGCGCGCACGGCGTGTGGCTGTGGCAGGGCGAGCACAGCCAGGGCCGCCTGCCCGCCGCCGCGCGGGAAACCTGCCTGGGCCAGATGACGGCCGGCGCCAAACAGAGCGGCAACCCCTGGCTGCCAGAGGTGCGCGCCCTCACCGGCGGGGTGGACCAGCTGGTCAGCCTGGCCCATGAGGCCGATTACCGCATCCTGCCCTGGGAAATGCAGACGGGCGTGCCCATGCTCACCCCCGGCCTGGCTGGACGCGCCGGGCTTACCGTCTATGTGGTCGGCCCGGAGGGCGGCTTTTCCGAGCGGGAGCTTGCGGCCCTGCGCGCGGCAAACTTCACGCCCGTGAGCCTGGGCGGTCGCGTGCTGCGCTGCGAAACGGCGGCCACCCTCTGCCTGGGGCTGCACTGGTGGGCCTCCCAGCTGCCCGGCGGCCCGGACGCCGGGAAAGGCAGCCCCGCGTGAGCGTGCAGCAGCCCTTGCCGGAGCGCCTGCGCCCCGCCGACCTGGACCTTTTTCTGGGCCAGAGCCACCTGGGGGAGCGCCTGCGCTCCCTCATGCGGGCCAAGCGCCTGCCGAGCCTGCTTTTTTTTGGCCCTCCAGGCTGCGGCAAGTCCACCCTGGCGCTGTTGCTGGCCAAATCCACGGGCAAAAAATACCTGCGCCTGAGCGCGCCGGAGGCGGGCCTGCAGCACCTGCGGCGCGCCCTGACCGGCGTGGAAGTGCTGGTGCTGGACGAGCTGCACCGCTTTTCCAAGGCGCAGCAGGATTTTTTCCTGCCCCTGGTGGAATCGGGCGAGCTGACCCTGCTGGCCACCACCACAGAGAACCCTTCCTTCAGCGTTACCCGGCAGCTGCTCTCGCGTCTGCATGTGCTGCGCCTGCGGCCCCTGGGCCATGCGGAAATGCTGGAGCTGGCCCGGCGCGGGGCCAAAGAGCTTGGGCTGGAGCTGGCCGAGCCCGTGGCCGACCTGCTGGCGGGCGTGGCCCACGGCGACGCCCGCACCCTGCTCAACCTGGTGGAATATGTGGCCGCCCTGCCGGAAGACCGCCGCGACGCAGAACAGGTCAAGGCCGCCCTGCCGGAGCTGCTGCAACGCCACGATAAAGACGGCGACAGCCACTATGAGCTGGCCTCGGCCCTGATCAAATCCATCCGCGGCAGCGATGTGGACGCGGCCCTCTACTATCTGGCCTGTCTGCTGGAAGGCGGGGAGGATCCGCGCTTTGTCTGCCGCCGGCTCATCCTTTCCGCCTCCGAAGATGTGGGCCTGGCCGACCCCGGAGCCCTGCCCCTGGCCGTGGCTTGCCAGCAGGCGGTGGAGTTTGTGGGCATGCCTGAAGGCTTCATCCCCCTGGCGGAAACCGTCGTCTACCTGGCCCTGGCGCGCAAGAGCAACTCCTCCTACGCAGCCTACCTCACCGCCGCGCGGGAGGTAAAGCTCAACGGCGCGCGGGCCGTGCCCCTGCACCTGCGCAATCCCTCCACCCAGCTGCAAAAAGACTGGGGCTACGGCAAGGAATACAAATATCCGCACAATTTTCCGGAATCCTGGGTGGCGCAGGACTATCTGCCGCCAGAGCTGGCGGGGCGGCGGTTTTATCAGCCCCGCGAAAACGGCGAAGAGCCCCGCCTGAGCCAGTGGTGGCGCAGGCTGCTTCGCCAGAGCAAAAAGACGGACCAATAATGAATCCTTTTGTAGACGGCGACATCAGCGCCAAATTCCTTACCGGCAACGCCTACCGCAGCCCTGGGCTGCGCGCGGGCCTGGTCAGCCGCATGCTGCCTTCCGTAAGTTTTTACAGCCACCTGTTTCTGGGCCCGGTACGCTGGCTGTGCCGCCGCGCCGCCCGCGGCCTGTGCGACGACGCGGCCTGGGTCTACGCCAGCGTCTGGGTGGCCGACCTTATGGAGCGCCTGGGCTGCCCCGTGGAGGTGCAGGGCATGGACGCCATAGACGCCGTGGACGGCCCCTGCCTCTTTGTGGCCAACCACATGAGCACACTGGAAACCTTTATGCTGCCCGGCATCATCCGGCCGCGCCGGCCCGTGACCTTTGTAGTCAAGCAGAGCCTTACGACCATGCCCTTCTTCGGACCGGTCATGCGCTCGCGCGACCCCATCGTAGTGGGCCGCACCAACCCGCGCGAAGACCTCAAGGCCGTGCTGGAAGGCGGCGTGGAACGGCTGCGCAAGGGCACTTCCATCATCGTCTTCCCGCAGCACACGCGCTCCCCGGTCTTTGACCCGCACCAGTTTAACAGCATCGGCATCAAGCTGGCCAGAAAGGCCGACGTGCCAGTGGTGCCGCTGGCGCTCAAAACCGACGCCTGGGGCACGGGCAAAAAGATCAAAGAGCTTGGGCCCGTCAAACCCGGCATGGCCGTGCGCTACAGCTTTGCGCCGCCCCTGCGCGTTGCCGGGCAGGGTAAAGAAGAGCATGCCGCCGTCTGCCGCTACATCGCGGAACATCTGGCGCAGTGGCAGCGTGCGGACGGCGTCAATGGCTGATTTCCACGCCCCAACCGCCCGGAAACGGCGAATATCTTGACGTGCCCCCGCCACACTGGTATGAATTGTAGCAGGCAGCGTACGCAACATTGACTGTTCCCCCAACCAATGCCCCACGACCATGACGCAAAAAAACAAGAAAGAAGCCCTGCTCCAGGCGGCCAAAGAACTGTTCGGCGAATACGGCTATGTGGAAACCACCTTCAAAAAAATTTCCGAGCGCGCCGGCGTGGCCCTGGGCCTGCTGACCCACCATTACGGCAACAAGGAAAAGCTCTTTCTCGCTTCCGGGCTGGACGTGCTGGAGCACTTTCTGGTCAGACTGCGCGAGGCCACAGCCCAGGGGCACAACGGCTTTGACGCCGTGCTGCGCTTCTGCAAGGCCTATCTTGATTTTTCCGTGGATCCCGAATCCAACTGGCTTGTGCTGGTACGCTGCTCGCCCTACAGCGACATGAAGACCAAAACGGACCGGGACACCATGGATTCCATGTTCTCCCAGGTGCATCAGGAGCTGGAGCGGGTCATCGCCTTGGGCGTGGCCGACGGCAGCATCGTAAAGGTGGACAGCCGCGCCACCGCGCAGGTCATCATTTCCCTCATGGTGGGCGCCAACCGGACCCGTGTGCTCACGCCCTATGCCGCGCCGGACCTCTACCAGCAGGTGCTGGACTTCGTGGCCCGCTCCATCCGGGCCTGAGGGGCTTTCCCCGGCGGCCTGCGGGCCTGGCCCGCTTGCGCCGCGCGAGGCCGGGGCGGGTTTCCCTTTCCGGCGTGGGCACTCGCGCAAGCCCGGCCCGTAGTCCGGAAAGGTTGCGCAGGGCCCTTGGCCGGCGGCCAAGGGCCGCCCACGCCAAGCTCCCGCCGTTGTGCCGCGGCCGCTCGCGCGCAAGGGGGCGCTTGCTGTTTGCCCTCCCTTTGCGGTAACATCGGCATGTTGCTATTTCTCCAACCGCTTTCAGGAGGCCGCACATGCCCCGTTACCTGCAACTCCCTGTCCTTCTGCTGCTGACGGGCAGCCTGCTGTTGTCCGGTTGCGCCAGCAAATACGGCGCGCAAAAGACCAAGGTCAACTACTATCCCCAGTGCTACCAGCCCGTAAACGCCCTGCGGCAGGACGAAAACAGCACGGGCTCCAGCACGGCAGCGGGTGCGGTGGGCGGCGCGCTGCTGGGCGCGATCATCGGCGGGCTCGCCACCGGTAAGGTGCAGGGGGCTGTGGCCGGGGCCGCGGCCGGCGGCGCTGTAGGCGCTGTAGGCGGTAATATCTACGGGAAATCACAGGCAAAAAAACGCGACGCCGCCTATCTTGAAAGTTATAACCGCCAGCTGGGAACCGAAGCGGCTAGCATGAACCGCGCCACGGCCGCCGCCAAGGTGGCCGCCAAGTGCTACGACGGGCAGTTCAAGCTCGCCGCCGACCAGTTCCGGGCCGGGCAGATCTCGCGCCTGGAGTTCCAGCAACGCTACGACGAAATCCGCAGCGGTCTGGAAGAAACGTCCTATATTCTGGGCGATACCGCGGCCACCATGGCCCGCAAGGACGGCGAATACCGCGAAGCCCTGGAGGAGCCCTACACCACGGCTCAGCCAACGGCCGCAGCGGCCCCTGCCGCCCAAAAGGCCCGGGCCTCCAAACCGGCCAGGCAGGCCTCCAGGGAAAGCAACGTGGCGGCTTCGGCCTCGGAGTGGAAGCAGTCCCGCCAGGATCTGGAAAGCACCAAGAACGATCTGGACCAACGGGTGACCGGATACGACGAAACCGTCAAGAACCTGCTGGGCTGATCCCCACTGCGCGCACGGCGGCGTTTCGCGCGGCTTCCGCTGCCGCGGCCCGTGCGGCGCGGCGGCTTTGACGCGCCCTGCGGCCCTGTGTCGCGCGCGGCGTCCCCAGTCCGGCCCTGTCCCACGTGGAGCGGCGCATGGAACAATCTCCTTCCCCTTCGCAACATTCGGCCCCCCCGGCGGAAACGCCGGCCGCGGCCGCTGCGGTCCTGCGCCCGTGGTACGCCCGGCCGTGGTTCTGGGCCCTGCTTCTGCTGCTGGCGCTCCTGCTGCTGGCGGCATGGCTGTTCTGGCAGGAACGGCAGGCCGCCCTGGCCGCCCAGGCGCGACTGGACCAGGAAACCGCCCTGGCGCGGCAGCGCAACGCCGATCGCGCCGCGTTTCTGGAACAGCTGCGGGCCCTGCTGCAACAAGATCCCTGTGAAGTGCAGCGCCGGCTGCCCCAGCTTACGCCGCCCGCGGGCGTGACCTGGCCGCCCGTGGGCGCGGCCGGGCCCGTCGTCCCTCAAACTGAGCCTGAGGCCAAATCCGCAGCCCCCCAGACCGCCGCCGCGGATTCGGCCCCGTCTGCCGCCCAGCCCGCCCGGCCCGGCAGTGTGGCTGCCCTGCTGGAGCAGGCCACGGTCATGGTGCTGGCGCTCAAGCCAGAGGGGCTGGTGCTGGGTTCGGGCTTTTTTGCGGCCCAGGGGGCCGTGGTCACCAACGCCCATGTGGTGGCCCAGGCCAGGCAGGTGGCCGTCATCAACAAGGCGCTGGGCAAGCCTCTGCCCGCTTCCATCAAGGCGCTGAGCGTGGACGGCAATGAAGATTTCGCCCTGCTCGCCGTGCCGGACGCGCCCACAATCACGCCGCTTGTCCTCTCCAGCGCGGTAAGCCGCACCCAGCGGGTCAGCGCCTGGGGCTTCCCCGGCGCGGTCACAACGGACGACCCCAAGTTTGCGGCCCTGCTGCGCGGCGAAAGCGTTGAAGCTCCGGAAGTGGTCTATACTGACGGCGTGGTGAGCGTGGTGCTGGACCGCACGCCGCCCCTCATCGTCCATACGGCCACGGTTTCCCAGGGCAACAGCGGCGGCCCCCTGGTGGACGACCAGGGCCGGGTGGTGGGCGTCAATACCGCCATCAAGCTGGACGACGCCTCTTACCGACAGTCCAGCCTGGCCATCGTCAGCGCGCGGCTGGCGGCATTTTTGCGCAAGGCGGGCGTGGCCGTGCGCCTTGAGGCCGCGCAGCCCGCTGCGGGAGGCAAGCCATGAGCGTCCGCATAGCCACCAGTCTGCGCGGCGGCATGCGCGCCCTGGCCAGCCAGGGGATTTTCGCCACAGATTGTTACGACCAGCTCCATGCGCTGGTGCTCCGCCGCCTGGGAGAGGAACACGCAGCGCTGCTGGCCGAGCCGCAGCACAACACTCAGAACGACAGCGTGGACTGGTACGCCGCGGGCCAGGGCCCGGCCACGCCTCTGGCCGAACTGCCGGCGGAGGAAGCCGACGCCCTGCGCGCCAGGGCCGGAGAGCTGGCCCGCGACATCCAGAACCTTGCCGCAGGCCTGACCACGGACGCCCAGGCCCGTCAGGCTCTGGCCGGACAAATGCTGCGGCTTGCCCTGCAGCACCCGGAATCCGAAGATCTCTGGCGGGTGGACGGCCGTCCTGTGCTCATCAACTGGGGCTTTGCGCCCGGCAGCGGCAGCGCCCAGCCCCAGGATCTGACCCGTCTGGGCCCCGCCGCGCCCCCGCCTCTCGCGGCCGCAACGCCCGCAGCGGCCGCCGCCGCTCCCGGCTGCCTGCCCTGGCTGCTGCCCTTGCTTCTGCTGCTTTTGCTGCTCTGGCTGTTGGGCGCGGCCCTGGGCCTTTTGCCCTCGCCTCTGCCCGCGGGCTGCACGCCCACAGACCGCACGGCCCTCACGGCGGAAGAGCAAAAAAGCGCCGCGCTGGACGACGAGCTCGCCCTGCTCTGGCGGCAGCTGCAGGAACGCGCGGCCCAGTGCAGGCCCGTCACGCCCCCGGTTGCGGCAAAAACGCCGGAGCCCAAAGCGCCGGAGCCGGAAGTGGTCACGCCCTTCTTTGGTGAAACGCCGGAAACGCCGCCGGAACCCGTCAAGCCCAAGGAACAGCCCAAGCCCAAGCCGCAGCCCAAGGAAACCCCCAAGCCCGTGGAGCAGCCCAAGCCGCAGAAAAAAAAGAATGAGGATCTGACCATCCCGCAGGACGCGGCCAAAAAGAAGGATCTGAGCTTCCTTGAAGGCTGCTGGAGCAGCGAAACAGGCCTCTATTCCCACCCGTCCAACGAACCCATCGTGGCGGAGTACTGCTTCGACAAAAGTGGCAAGGGCCGCCGCTTTGTGCGCGAGCGTAACGGGCAGGTCTGCAGCGGCACGGCCACGGCGCGCTTCCAGGGCAGCAACCTGCAGTTCGAATCGGGCCAGGCCCGCTGCCCGCGCGGCGGCACCTATGTGCCGCAGAAGGTGGAGTGCACGGGCAGCGAAAACAGCACCCAGTGCAAAGGCAAAGAACTGGGCGGGGCCAACCTCAAGTGGAACGCCCGCTTCAAAAGGAAGTAGCATGGACGCCATTCCCCGGTACCTTTCCCCGGTCAGCATCATCCCTGGCGGCTGCCCGCAGTTTCTGGATTTTGAACTGCCCCTTGCCGACCTGAAATCACTGACGCGGCAGTTTTACGAAGAAGTACGCGCGCCGGAACCCGGCGCTCCGGAGGCCCCGGAGGCCCATCGCTACCAGCACCTGCTGCGCTGCCTGCGACCGGCGACGGCGGACCCCGATCAGGCCGAAGCCTACCTGGATATGCTCACCGGGCGCCCCTATGCCGTCCCCGGCGAGTATGAAGACAGGGTATACGCCAAAAACGCGCTTAAAGAGCTGGACCTCTGGGCAGGCCAGTGGCTGCCCGTGCCTTTTCTGCGCACCCTGGACCAGTTCTGGCCGGACGGCGGCAAGCGCTTTGAGTATGGCCCCTCCAACTGGGCGCGGGCCCGGATTACGCAATCCGCGCGGCGGCCCCAGATGGCGCGCGTGGTGCTGCTTTTTGACACCACGGTGGAAGACAGGCCGGGACAGGGCGAGCAGTACCACGCCCTCTCGCCCCAGGACGTGACGGACCACGGGCACTTTATGCTGGCCCACCAGGTGCGCGACAATTCCTGGTTTCTCAACGCGCCATGGGTGGACGAGTGGCTGGCTGGCCTCTACGATGCCCTGCGGCAGGCCGAGTATGCCCGCTCCAGAAAGCACGGCTCCTGGCGGGACGACACCCCCAACGTGCTGGAACACCTGGCCTCCTACCTTACCTGGCTGGAGATCCTACGCCGTGCCTGCGGGGAGCTGGCCGTACAGGTCATCAATCCGGACCGGGACACCCCTGTGGACGTGGACCTGGTGCTGGACATCGGCAATTCGCGCACCACGGGCATCCTGGTGGAAACCCTGCCCCAGCGCGTCACCAACCTCAACGACAGTTATCTGCTGGAGCTACGCGACCTGAGCGAGCCCGAAAACGTCTACGCCGAGCCCTTTGAAACCCGCGTGGAGTTTGTGGACGCCCAGTTCGGCAACGACGCCCTCTCCCGCCGTTCCGGCCGCCAAACGCCCGCCTTCGCCTGGCCTTCGGCCGTGCGCATCGGGCCGGAAGCCGCCCGCCTGGCGGCCCAGGCCGTATGCGCGGAAGGGGCCACGGGCATGTCCAGCCCCAAGCGCTATCTCTGGGACGAACGCCCCTGGCTGCAGAGCTGGCGCTACAATACCGGCGGCCGGGCCGAGCCCATGGTCAGCCGCGGGCTCTTTCCCCGGCAGCTCAACCCCCTGGGCACGCCCCTGGCCTGCTTCGGCGACCCCCTGTTCAGAAAAAGTCCGGCCCTGAAAAAGCAGCAGGCCGAACCCATCTTTGAATCCCTGTTCACCCGCTCCTCGCTCATGCTCTTTATGCTGGGCGAAATTCTCACCCAGGCCCTGGTCACCATCAATTCTCCCACTACCCGCTCCCGGCGGGAACAGCCCAATCTGCCCCGGCGGCTGCGGCGGCTTATCTTTACCGTGCCCACGGCCATGCCCGTGGCGGAAAAGCGCATCTTCCGCCGCTGGGTTACCTGGGCCGTGCGGGTTGTCTGGCAGGCCCTGGGCTGGGGCCAGTGGTACGCGGCCAAGCCCGCAGCCGCGGCCAGGGGCGACTACCGCCAGAGCCCGCAGGTGCGTTGCGACTGGGATGAGGCCAGCTGCTCCCAGCTGGTGCTGCTCTACAACGAGCTGGCCGTCAAGCAGCACGGCGATGCCCACCACCTCTTCCGCCTCCTGGGCAAGCCCCGCGCGGCTTACGGCAACCGGCCCTGCGTGCGTCTGGCCTCCATCGACATCGGCGGCGGCACCACAGACCTTTCCATCACCACCTTTGAGCTGTCCAGCGGCGAGGGCGACACCCCCCGCATCGTGCCGCATACGGAGTTCCGGGACGGCTTCAACATCGCCGGGGATGAAGTGCTGCGCGAGGTGGTGGTCAACCACGTCATCCCGGCCATCGGCAAGGCGCTGGAGGCCCACGGCCTGACGGACCCCCGCGCCCTGCTGGGGCAGCTTTTCGGCCGGGACGCCATCGGCATGTCGCAGGAGGACCGCAACACCCGCGTCCGCCTGGTGCGGCAGATTGCCGTGCCCGTGGCCCTGGGCCTGCTGGCCGCCTGCGAAAATCCGGACCTCAGCGGGCTCAACCTCACCTGCCCGCTGGAACGTTTTTTTGAACCCGTCCCCCCTGAAACCACAAGAGACGCCAAGGCCGGAGCCAACGGGCAAGCAGACAACAGGCCGCTGCCCAACGGACAGCCGCACAGCAACGGTCCGGCCCCTTACGCCGCTGTACCGCCGGATGCGGCGCGCGCCCTGGAGGCCGGTCAGGATGGCGCCCGCGAGGGCGACGTCACGGACGACGCCCCCTTTGTGGCCGCGCCCGCAACCCGGCCCCAGAAGGACACCCTGGAGGCAGTGGAAAAGTTGGTGCAGCGCGCGGCACCCTTCATCCAGAACTTTAACATTCTGGACGTGCCCATCCAGGTCTGCCCGGCCGCAGTGGCGCACACCATCCGCGCCACCCTGGGCGGCCCCCTCTCCGCCCTCTGCGAGCTGGCGCACCTGTATGACTGCGACGCCCTACTGCTCACCGGGCGGCCCAGCTCCTGGTCCGCCGTGGTGGATGCGGTGCTGGCCCGCCTGCCCGTACCGCCGGACAGGATCATCCCCATGCGGCGCTACCGTGCGGGAGCCTGGTATCCCTTTGCCGACGCCATGGGCCGCATCAGCGACCCCAAAACCACCGTGGTGGTAGGGGCCATCCTCTGCGCCCTGGCCGACGGCCATCTGGAGGGCTTCTCCTTTGATTCCGCAGCCCTGCGCCTTACCTCCGCCGCCCGCTACATCGGCGAGATGGACATCAACGGCCAGCTGCGCCGGGCCAAGGTCTGGTTCACGGTGGACGTGAATAGCAGAGAATGCAGCGAGCACAGCCGCACGGTGGCCTTCAGCGGCCCCCTTTCCATCGGCTACCGGCAACTGGACGCCGAACGCTGGCCCACTACCCGCTACCTGCTGCTGACCTTTGCGGACGAGGCGGCCCGCGCCCGCGCCGCGGGCCGCCTGCCCTACGCCGTGGAAGTACGCCTGGACGTGGCGGAAGACGTCTGGGAGGAAGACGCCCCCCCGGCCGTGAACAATGAGGAAAGCCGCAGTGAAGGCGAATGCAGCATCGCGGACATAACGGACAATCAGGGCAACCGCGTGAACCCGACCGATCTGGAAATCCGCCTGCAAACCCTTAAACTGGACGAAGGCTACTGGCTGGACACGGGCATCGTGATCGACGCCGGCTAACATGGGGAACGACATGCAACAGCAGGATAGCGAACTGGCGCGGCACTGCCGCCAACTGGCTGAATCCGCCCGGCAAGCCGGAACCTGGCTTGCGGATAACGCCGCCCTGGTGGGCGGCGAACGCGCGGCTCTGCAAAAGGACACCCGCCAGGCGGCCCGCTTTTTCGGCAAGTGCGAGCAGGCGGCCCTGCGCAAAATGTGCGTGGGCGTCTTTGGCCCCAGCCAATCGGGCAAGTCCTACCTCATCTCCGCTCTGGCCAGCAACGCCGCAGGCGTTCTGCTGGCCGACTTTCACGGAGAGGCCCACGACTTCATCAAAGAAATAAACCCGGAAGGCGGCAAGGAATCCACAGGGCTCGTCACCCGCTTTACCACCACCCCGCCTCCCGGCGTCAGCGTGGATTATCCCATCCGCCTGCGCCTGCTCTCTGAAACGGACGTGGCCCGCGTGCTGGCCAATACCTACTATGCCGACTGCGACCACAAGGACGCCCCCGACGCCGACGCTCTGCGCGCAAGCCTGGAGGCCCTGGCCACCCGCGCCGCCGCCTCTCCCCTGCCCGGCGGGCTGAGCGACGACGACGTGGAAGAGCTCCGGGACTATGTGCAGAAGAATTTCGCCTCCCGTCCGCGCGTGCAGCTGCTCCAGAACGGCTACTGGGCGCGGGCCGTGGAGCTTGCCCCCCGGCTGGATCTGGACGGCCGCGCCGCGCTGCTGGGCCTGATCTGGGACAACGTGCCGCAGTTCCAGGCGGTTTATCTGGAGCTCTGTGCAGCCCTGCACGGGCTCGGCAACCCCGCAGAAGCCTTCTGCCCGCGCGAGGCTCTTATCCCGCGTGAAAACAGCATTATCGACGTGGCCCGTCTGCACGGCCTGGGCGCGCCCGCCGGGGACGATACCCTGTCCATTGCCACTGCGGAGGGCCGCAGCGCGCGCCTGCCCCGGGCCGTGGTCACGGCCCTCACGGCAGAAATCACCATCTACATGCGCGAAAAGCCAGACGATTTCTTTGACTACACCGATCTGCTGGACTTCCCCGGCTACCGGGCGCGCTACAAGTTCACCAATCTGCGCGAAGCCCTGGAAACCAAACGCGAAACCCTCAAGGAGCTCTTCCTGCGCGGCAAGGTGGCCTATCTTTTTGAACGCTACCGGGAGGAAAAAGAGCTCACCAGCATGCTCCTCTGCATCGGGCCCAGCACCCAGGAGGTGCAGGACCTGCCCCAGGCCGTCTATGAATGGATCTGCTCCACCCACGGGGAGCGGCCCGAAATGCGCGCGGGCAAGCCCCCGGCCCTGTTCTTCGTCCTCACCAAGATGGACATGGAGTTTGAAAAAAAAGCCGGTTCCCCCTCGGTGGAAACCCGCTGGACCACGCGCCTGGAGTCCTCCCTGGTCAACTTCTTCGGCCAGATGCACGACTGGCCGCAGAACTGGGACGGCACGCAGCCTTTCAACAACGTTTTTCTGCTGCGCAACCCCAACTTCCTGTGCGAGGCCATCTTCACCTACGACCAACGGCGGGAAACCGGCATCCGCCCAGAGCAGCAGGCCTTTGTGGAGGAAGTCCGCCGCGCCTTCCTCCAGTCCCCCCTGGTGCAGCGCCATGTGGCCCAGCCGGAGGCGGTCTGGCAGGCGGCCATGACCCTCAACGACGGCGGCGTGTCCCTGCTGCGGGAGCGCCTGCGGCCCCTGTGCAATCCGGAGCTCAAACGCCGCCAGATCGCCGTAAGCCTTGCGGAACGCTGCGCCCGGCTGCGTACGGCCCTTGCCCCTTTCTACCGCCCTGACGACCGGGAAGAACTGCGCCGCCAGAAGGAGCAGCTGGCCCGCAGCCTGGCTGTGCTGCTGGCCGGCGTGGCGGAAAAACAGCTCTTCGGCGCTTTTCTGCGCCGCCTCCAGGTGCGGGACGAAGACCTCTACGAGCTGTGCTGCAACGCCTGGCAGAGCCCGGTTGCGGGTGAGGCCCCGCCCGCCCCGGTGGTGGGCACCCGCGTGGCCGCCAGCGACATTCTGAGCGATATTTTCGGCGATGCGGCCCCGGCCGCCCCCAAGGAGGAACACGCCGCCCCGGCCAGAGACACGGCAGGCGTATTCGCCGCCACAGTGCTGGACCATTGGATTGAACGGCTGCGCCAGTTCGGCGGCGGCGCGGAAATCCGCACCCTGTTCGACCTGCCCGCGCGGGAGGTGGACCAGCTCTGCCATGAGCTCATCCAGGCCGCCGCCCGCTGCCGCCTGCGGGAAACCCTGGAGGCCGAGCTGCGCCGCAACACGGCCTACGGCAACCTGGCCAGGGAACGTCAGGTCTGGAAGCAGGTCAGCCTGGCGGCGGACGCCATCAACGCCTTTGTGGACTGGCTGGGCTTTGACCCCCGCAACAAAAGCCGCGCCGAGCGCACCCTCCAGCTGGGCGGCAAAGCCGTAAGCCTGTTCGACCCGCCGCCGGACGTCGTGGGCGAGCCCCGCATCGGGGAGCAGGAAGCCCCCTACGACCGCCTCTGGTATACGGACTGGCTGCGCGCCTTGGTGGCCAACATCCTGGCCAATGTGGATTTTGACGGCCAGCAGAGCGTGAACCCGGAACAAAACAACCGCCTGCGCGACATTTTGCAGGCTTTCAAGGATTGAGCATGCGCGCCACCATCACTGCCGATGCCAGACGCGGCCCTGGCTACGCCACCATTGTCGTCGCCGAGGCCCCGGAAAGCGCCGGGCCGGAATTTCTTCTCCGGCGGGCCTCGGACCAGAAAAGCCTGACAACCAGCGGCTGGCAGGAAAACGAAACCCGCCTCAGCCCGGAGAGCTGGGATCGTCCGGACGCCGCAACCCTGCGCCTGCAGGTGGGCCCCGGCGTGGTGGACGCCCTGGACGACCTGGACGCCTACCGGCTCACCCTTGCCAATGCCGCGCCCTGCGTGCTGGAGGTGGGGCCGCTGGCGTACTCCCCCATGCGCGGCGGGCACGGTCTGGGCGAGGCCGTTGCCGCGCAGATGCCGGAAGAGCCGCCCCTGGAGGTTCCGGCCGAAGAACCGGAGGCGCCGGCAACGGAAGGCCTGACCGCGCCGGACGCGCCGCCCCTGGCCCTGGATCCGCAGCCGCCCGCCCGCAGCCGCGGCCCGTTCCTGCTGCTTCTGGCCCTGCTGCTCCTGGCAGTGCTGGGCTTTGCCCTGTGGTGGTTTGTGCTGCGCACGCCCGCCACGCCGCCAATGACAGCCCCCGGCGCCGGCGCAGAGGCCGGAACGGCCGCTGCCCCCCAGACGCCGGGGCAGGACGCCGCAAAGCAAAACGCCGCAACACCGAATGCTGCGGGCCCAAACGCCGGAGGCCAGACGCCGCCCCAGCAGTCGCCCCTGCGCATGGCCCGAGAGCTGCTGCGCGGCCAGGCCCAGCCGGAGCAAAGTCTGGAGGCGGCCAAACCCCTGCGCACGGCCCAGGCAAGCCCGGAACAGAGCGACGCTGCCTTCCTGCTGCTGGAAGATGCGGCCCAGAAGGGCAATGCCGCGGCCATGTATATGGTGGCCCAGTTTTATGACCCGCAAAGCTCCCTGCCGCGCGGCAGTCTGCCCGTGGATCTGACCCAGGCCAAGCGCTGGTATGAAGCCGCCCTGCAAAAAGGCCAGGCCGAGGCCCGCCCGGCTCTGGAAGCCCTGCGCGCCTATGCCCGGGCACAGGCGGACAAAGGCGACGCCGAAGCCGCCGCCCTGCTGCAGGGCTGGAAATAAGCGAGGAAACGCCATGCATTTTCTTCTCTGTTCCGTGCGGCGGACCTGTTGTCTGCTGTTGCTGGCAGCGACCGCCCTGCTGGCGGCCACGCCGCCGACCGCCGCCGCCCCCCTGCTGCAGGAGGGTAAAAAAAGCCTCTACCAGCGAGTGGTCAGCCACCCCGGCGCAACCCTGCTGGCCGAACCCAAGGCCGATGCCGCCGTGCTGACCAAGGCGGTAACGCCGTTCACCGTGTTCTACGTCTATGCCCGACAGGAGGGCTGGCTTCAGGTGGGCGTTTCCGTCACCCAGCCCCAGGGCTGGCTGGAAGCGGCCAAAACCACAGCCTGGAACCAGTCCCTGACGCTGCTCTTCACCCCGCGCACGGGGCGCGACCCGGTGCTCTTTTTCCGCACCCGGCAGGCTCTGGACGATCTCTGCGCCGCGCCGGACATGGAAAACCGCCTGGCCGGGCTGGAAAAACAGGCCGCCGACCTGCGCGCCCGCAACGCCGCCCTGCCGGAAAACCTGCCCATTGTGGCCGCCGAACCGGCGGACGCTGCCGGGGCCGTCTCCGAAAAGCGCTTCTACCTCATGCCTATTCTGGACATGCAGGATCCGTATGCGGGCGTCAAATTTCTCCAGGTGGCCTCCATTGATCCCGGCACAGCGGGCAAAACCGGCGCAGCCCCCGCGGGCCCGCCCAAGACGGGCATCGCCCTGGTGCTGGACACCAGCATTTCCATGAAGCCGTATATTGACCAGAGCCTCAATGTGGTGCGCCAGATCTACAACCGCATTGAAAAAAGCAACCTGGCCGACAAGGTGGGCTTTGCCGTGGTGGCCTTCCGCAGCAGCACCAAGGCCACGCCGGGCCTGGAATACACGACCAGGGTGGTCAGCGACTTCGCCACGGCCAAAGACCGCAAAGGCCTGGAGGACAACCTCGCCAAAGTGCGGGAGGCCACGGTCTCCAGCCACGACTTCAATGAAGATTCCCTGGCGGGCGTGCAAACGGCCGTGCAGTCTCTCAACTGGGGGCCCTACGCCTCCCGGCTTATCCTGCTCATCTCCGACGCCGGGCCGCTCAAAAGTGCGGACCCCTATGCCTCGGTGCGCATGGGCCCCAGCGAGGTCAACGACCTGGCCCGGCAAAAAGGCATCTGGATCACCGCCGTGCACGTCAAAAGCCCCTCCGGCAAGGCCAACCACGCCTATGCGGAACAGAGCTACCGCGCCTTAAGCCGCCTCTCCGGCGAGCGCTCCAACTATCAGGCCGTGGCCGCGCCCACCCCCCAGGCCGGGGCCGCCCAGTTCGCCGCTGTGGCCAGAACCCTGGCCTCCGGCATGCTGGATATGGTCCAGAACACGGCGGCGGGCAAAATCATGACCCGCCCCAAGGACGAAAAACCGCAGAACGAAACGCCCGAAACCGCGGCCGCCCGCATGGCCGCCACCCTGGGCTACGCCATGCAGCTGGAGTATCTGGGCCGCGCGCGGGAAAATCAGGCCCCCAGCGTGGTTAACTCCTGGATTGCGGATATGGATCTGGCCCGCCTGGCCCGCAAGGAGCAGGCACCCAGCGTGGAAGTGGCCGTACTCCTGACCAAAAACCAGCTCAGCGACCTGAGCAGCCAGCTCAAGACCATCATCGACAATGCGGAGCGCACCAAAAAAACCGACGCCCGCGACTTCTTCCAGGGCGTGCTTTCCGCCTCCACCCGCATGGCCCGCGATCCCAACCTGCCCACCCAAGGCAAAACCCTGGCCGAACTGGGCGTGCTGGCAGAGTTTCTGGACGGCCTGCCCTACAAAAGCGACGTCATGCTCCTGCGCGAGGAGGACTGGTACCGCATGAGCGTGGGCGAGCAGACAACCTTCATCAACCGCCTTAAATCCCGTCTGGCCCGCTATGAGGAATACGACCGCGACCGCGCCAACTGGGAGAGCTTCGGCCAGGCCGACGCCGGGGAGTGGGTCTACCGTGTGCCCCTGCGCATGCTGCCCTGAAGCCGGAGCCGGTGCTTCGGCCGAGGACTGCGTGTTCCGGCTCCGGCGGGTAATCAAAACCCGCCCCGGCGCGGCCGGCTTTTGCCTGCACATAGACCGGCTTGACGTGCCGCGCGGCGCGCTGCTGGCCCTGACAGGCCCCAGCGGCTGCGGCAAAAGCACGGCGCTGGACCTGCTGGCCTGCGCCCTGCGGCCCGACCCCCCGGCAAGGGAAGGCGGGCCGCAAGGGCCCGCGACAACGCAGGCCCTCTTTGCTTTTGCGCCAGCGCCGGGCGCTGTCACGGACGTGCTGGCCGCCTGGGAGCGCGGCGGCACGGACGCCCTGGCCCGGCTGCGCCTGCGCCACCTGGGTTATGTACTGCAAACCGGCGGGCTGCTGCCTTTTCTCACCGCCGGGGAAAACATCCTCCTGCGCCGTCGCGCCCTGGGGCTTGCGGCTTCCCGCCTGGAAGACCCCCCGGACGCCTTCCAAGACGTGCCGGCCCGGTTGGGCATCGCCCGGCTGCTGGGCCAGCGTCCTGCCACGCTCTCCGTGGGCGAACGCCAGCGCGCGGCCATTGCCGCGGCTTTGGCCCACGGCCCTTCCGTAGTGCTGGCGGACGAGCCCACCGCCGCCCTGGACCCCCTGCACGCCAACGCCGTGCTGCGCCTGCTGGCGCAGCTTGCGCGCGAGCTCAACGTCGCCGTGATCATGGTCACGCACGATGCGGCAGCGGCAGCGGCCGCCGGGTTCACGCCCGTGCCCGTGCGCGTGCACGCCGTGGGGGAGGCGACCCTGGCCCGCATCTGCTGGCCGGAGAATCCGGATCCGGACGCACCGCGGCCTGAAGAATCCAAAGAGGAGGCCCGATCCTGATGGCCCTCCGCATCCGCCGCACCATGCTCTGGCTGGCTTGCCGCGACTATCTGCGCGAGGGCCTGCTCTCGGCCTGCGCCGTGCTGGCCCTGGCCGCCGTGCTCACGCCCCTGCTGGTGCTCTACGGCGTCAAATTCGGCGTGGTGCAGACCCTCACAGAGCGCCTGGAGCACGACCCCCGCACCTTGGAAGTGAGCCCCGCAGCCAGCGGGCGCTTCACCCTGCACGATATTCAAAGTTTTGCCGCCCGCCCCGATGTGGCCTTTGCCCTGCCCCGCACCCGCGCCATTGCCGCCACCATGGATTTGAGCCGCGGCCAGGGCGCGGCCCGCAGAACCGTAACGGCCTCGCTGGAGCCCAGCGCCCTGGGCGATCCGCTGCTGGTCCGCTACAGCGCGACCCCACCCGCCATGCCCGCGCAGCCGGAATCCACGCCTGTGGATGTGACCCTTTCCGCCCCGGCGGCGGAAAAGCTGGGCTGCGGCCAGGGCGACGCGCTGACAGGCACGGTGGAGCGCCGCTACCAGGGGCAGGTGCAGCGGGCCCTGGTGGCCCTGCGCGTGGTCGGCGTTCTGCCCCTGGCCGCCCAGCAGAAAAACGTGGCCTTTGTGCCCCTGGCGCTGGCGGAGGCCGCGGAGGACTACCGCGACGGCCGCGCCGTGCCGGAACTGGGGGCGGCCAGGGGCTGGACCGGCGAGCCGCGCCCCGCGCAAGCCCGCGTCTACCCCGGTTTTCGTCTGTACGCCGCCTCGCTCAAGGCCGTCATGGGCCTGCGGGAATTTTTCGCCGCGCAGCAGCTGGAAGTTTACACCCATGCGGCTGAAATTGAGCAGGTGACGGAGCTTTCCCGCGCGCTGAACGCGGTCTTTGCCCTCATCGGCACGGCCGCCGCCGCGGGCTTTCTGGCTTCCACGGCCAGCAGCGCCCTGGCCGGGGTCAAGCGCAAGGAGCGTCTGCTGGGGCTGCTGCGGCTTATGGGCTTCAGCACCGGCGCGCTGGTGCTCTTCCCCCTGGTGCAGGTTCTGCTTACCGCCCTTCTGGGCACGCTTACGGCTCTGGGCGTCTATGCCGCGGCCGCCGCGGCCATCAACAGCCTTTTTGCCGCCAGCCTTGGAGATATGGAGCAGATCTGCCGCCTGTTGCCCCGGCATGTGCTGCTGGCTTTCGCTCTGACGGCCGGGCTGGCCCTGGCCGCCGCCCTGGGTCCGGCCCTGCGGGCCGCCCGCATTGAGCCCTCGGAGGTCATCCGCGATGTCTGATCTGCGTCCGCGCGTCTGGGTTCTGCTCTGCCTGGCCGTGCTCTTCCTCCTGCCCGCCGCAGCCCAGGCCGCCCTGGAACGCAAAACTGCCGTCAGCGCTGCGGCCGCCTGCAATCCGCAGCCGGACTCCACGGATATTGTGCTGCCCATGCCCTGCGGCCTCAGCATGGTCTTCAAACTTGCGGCCGTGCCCGCCAAAGGCCTGCTCTGGGATATGCCCCTGCGCCCAGGCCTGGACGACAGCGCTCACCAGGACCGCGCCTTTTACGACCGCCGCTACAGCGCCGCCCTTTCCGGCGCGCTGACCCTGGAGGATCTGCCCCCGGCCTGGCGCGCCCAGGCCCCCAAAGGCGAACATTTCTTCTATCTCATCGCCAAGTATGAGGTTTCCAACCTCCAGTGGCGGGCCGTCATGGACCAGGCCTGCCCCAATATCCAGCAGCCCGCCGCCGATGCCGCCCGCCCGGCAACGGACATCAGCTGGTACGACGCCGTGGATTTCACCCGCCGCTACACCGCCTGGCTGTTGCAGAACGCCCCGGAGGCCCTGCCCCATTTTGCCGGCGACGCGCGCAACGTGGGCTTTGTGCGCCTGCCCACGGAAACCGAGTGGGAATACGCGGCGCGCGGCGGGCAGACTGCCGGGGCCCAGCAATTGCTGGACGAAGATTTTTTTGCCCTGCCCGCCGGATCCCGCAAAGCGGACTACGCCGTGTACCGCGCCGCCGCGGGCCCGCAGGCCGAAGCCACGGCCAACATCGGCTCGCGCAAGCCCAATCCCCTGGGCCTCTATGATACGGCGGGCAATGCGGCGGAAATGGCCCTGGACGTCTTCCGCTTTTCCGTGGCCGGGCGGCTGCACGGCTCCGCGGGGGGCTTTGTGCGCAAGGGCGGTTCCTATCTTTCTGACGATGCAGGCATTTTGCCGGGCCGCAGGGAAGAAGCGGCCTTCTTCCTGGCTGACGGCCCGGCCCACGCCCGCGACCTGGGCTTTCGCCCGGTGGTCAGCGGCATCAACACGCCCGGCGGCGACCGCCCGGCGGAGCTTCGGGCTGCCTGGAACAAGGCCGGGGAACAGCCCGTCGCCGCCGAAGCCGCCCGCAATCCTCTGGAGGAGCTGGACCGCCTGCTGGCCGCCGCGCCGGACAAAGCCTCCCGCGACAACCTGCTGCGCCTGCGCGCCACTATCAAGGAAAACAACATCATGCAGGAGCGGCAAAAGCAGCTCGAAGCCCTCTCCCTGCTGCGCACCGGCGTCTACATGATCGAAACCATCCGCAATTACGACAGCCGCCGCAGCAGCCTGCAATCCCAGATCCGGAGCATGCAGCGCGAGGCGGCCTCCGGCAAGGGCGCGGCACTTGAAAAGCTGCGCAGGATATTGGATACTGCCCGTAGAGGGCTGGTCATGCTGGATACCAGCTTTGACAAATCGCTGACCTTTTACCGCAGCAAAGTTGAAGAGACGGCGCGGCTTGCGCCGGACGTGCTGGCCGCCGCCCGCCAATCCCTGGAAAAGGATTTTGTCGGCGAGGATCCCTTCAATCAGAACATGCGGCGAAACCTCGGATTATTCCGCCGCCATGTGGACCTGTTCCGCCAGAACAAGCCCTTGCCGCGTGAGGCCATGCAAAAAGAATTGCTGGAACGACGCTTTCAGTAACAGGCCGCCCCCTGGGCGCACGCCCGGCTTGGAAAGCATCCTGCCTTTGCAGATGCGCGTTCGCCAAGGCAGGCGGGGCGTTCGCCGCAGCGTGCAACCGCGCAGCCTGGCTGCGCTTGCGCCTTTGCGGCCGACGTCTGCCAGCGCAGTCGTCAGAGCATTTCAAGGGTGAAGTGCTTTGAAGCTAGTCCGCGCGACGGGGACGGCAAGGCCGTACCCCGTCTGCGCACCCCGTCTCAAAGGAGTTTGAAAATGGCAGAAAAATTGCGCATCGGCTGGATCGGCACCGGGGTCATGGGCCTCTATATGGCCGGACACTTGCAGGATCTGGGCCTGCCCCTGACCGTCTACAACCGCACCAAGGCCAAGGCCGATCCACTGCTGGCCAAGGGCGCTCAGTGGGCGGATACCCCGCGCGCCGTGGCCGAAGCCTCGGACGTGGTCTTTACCATGGTCAGCTACCCGCGCGACGTGGAGCAGGTCATCCTGGGCGAAACCGGCGTGCTGCCCGGCCTGGCCAAGGGCGGCGTGGTCTGCGACATGAGCACCTCCAGCCCCGTGCTGGCCGAACGCATTGCCGCCGAAGCCCTGAAAAAAGGCTGCCTGGGCATGGACGCCCCGGTGACCGGCGGCGACGTGGGCGCGCGCGAGGGCACGCTCTCTATCTTTGTGGGCGGCGACAAAGGCGGCTACGAACGCCTGCTGCCCTGCTTCGAGGCCATGGGCAAAAAAATCCTGCTCTGCGGCCCCGCGGGCATGGGGCAACGGGCCAAGCTCGCCAACCAGATCGCCATTGCCGGCGTTATGTTCAGCATCTGCGAATCCTTCCTCTTCGCGCAGCAGGCCGGGCTGGACGTGCCCCAGTGGAAAGAGCTGGTGGCCGTGGGCTCCGGCGGCAGTCTGGCCATGAACAACCTGGGCAACCGCATCCTCAAGGGCGACTATGCCCCCGGCTTCTTTATTGACCACTTCATCAAAGACCTGGGCCTCTGCCTTGAGGAATGCCGTCGCATGAAGCTCGTCCTGCCCGGCACCGCCGCGGCCGATGAGGTGTACCGCATCATGCAGGCCAAGGGCCAGGGCAGCAAAGGCACGCAGGCTCTGATCGAATGCCTGGCCGACATCTCCGGCAAAACCTGGAAACCCTGCTGCAAGTAACCAATGCCCCAAGGGATGGGGCCCGCTCCCCATCCCTTATTTCAGGCCGCGGTTGCAGCCCGCCGCGGCAGGCCTCCGGCCCGAAGCCGAAGCAAAAAATCCGTCTGTTGGCAGCCAGAGCCCCGTTTTTGCGCCCTCCTCTTCCGGGCGAACCTCTGCCCCGCAGTTGCCATGCCGACACCACCCCCCTGCCGTCCCCCCGGCGATCTTCCCGGCAATCCCTTTGCCGACCCTGCGCTGGAGCCTTACCAGCCTTTTCTGCAACGCCGCAGCCGCCGCTTTGCCGCCGAGGCGGAGCGCATCCGCAGCCGCTACGGTTCCCTGCGGGCCTATGCCGACCTGCACTGCACCCTGGGCCCGCACCTGGTGCGCACGCCGGGGGAAGGCCGCATCTGGCGCTGGCGGGAGTACCTGCCCCAGGCCGAGGCCGTCTGGCTGGTGACGGACAAAGGCCGCTTCCAGCGCCACGCCCGCTGCCGCTTCCAGCGGCGGGCCGGAGATATTTTTGAGCTGATCCTGCCTGAAACCGCCCTAGAACACGGCAGCTATGTGGAGCTGCGCATCCAGCCGCGTGCGGCCGCGGCAGCCGGAGGCGCAGCCCAGGATTCCGTAGCTCAGGACGCCGCAGCCCAGAACGCCGGAGCCGCCGGGCGCACGCTCAAGCGCGTGCCGGCCTTTGCCCGCTGGGTGGAGCAGGACGCGATCACGCCCACCCAGTGGTGCGCCCGCATCTGGCGGCCGGAGCAGCCCTACCGCTTCCGTTGCCGCCGCCCGCCGCGCGTACTTTTTCCGCGCATTTATGAAGCCCATGTGGGCATGGCCCAGGCAGATACGGCCCACCACGGCGAAAGCGTGGGCAACTATACGGATTTTATCCAGGAGGTGCTGCCCCGCATCAAGGCGGACGGCTACACCGCCGTGCAGCTCATGGGGGTTCTGGAGCATCCGCTCTACCGCTCTTTCGGCTACCAGGTCAGCAGTTATTTTGCGCCCACCTCCCGCTGCGGTACGCCGGACCAGTTCAAAGCCCTGGTGGACGCCGCCCACGGCCTGGGCCTGGCTGTGCTGCTGGATATCCCTCACGGCCACGCCTGCCCCAATACGGAACAAGGCCTCGCCGCCTATGACGGCAGCCGCTATTTTTTTAAGCCGCAGTACAACCAGTGGGGCACGCCCGCCTTTGACTTCAGCCAGGAGCTGGCCCGGCGGTTTCTGCTCTCCAACTGCCGGTACTGGCTGGAAGAATTTCGCGTGGACGGGTTCCGCTTCGACGCCGTGGGCAATATCCTCTATCTGGATCATGGTCTGGACGACGATTTCTCCCATGTGGGGCGCTGCTTTTACGGCAAGGACAACCAGCCCCGCGCTGATGTGGACGGCGAGCTCTATCTCTGCCTGGCCAATGCCCTGACCCACGAGATATATCCGGGGGCCGTCACCATTGCCGAGGAATTTTCCGGCATGCCTGGGCTGACCTGCCCGCCGGAAGAAGGCGGCCTGGGCTTTGACTGCCGCTTTGCCATGGGCATTCCCGACTACTGGGCCCACTGCGTGCAAAACCCGCGCGATATGGGCAGCCTGTGGCACGAGATGACCAACCACCGACCCTATGACCGCACCGTCAGCTATGTGGAGTGCCACGACCAATGCATCAACGGGGAGGACGCCATGATCTGGCGGCTCCTGGGCCCGGCCATGTACACCGGCATGAGCCGGGATGCGGACGATTGGAAGATCTCGCGCGGGCTGGCTTTTTACCGCCTCATGCGCTTTATTACCCTGGCTGCGGCCGATGCGGGCTACCTCAACTTCATGGGCAACGAATTCGGCCACCCGGAATGGCTGGACGCAGCAGCCCACGCCCACCGCCAGTGGCGGCTGGCCGACCGGAAGGACCTCAAATACGCTGCCTTAGCCGCCTGGGACAAAGCCCAGATGCTGGAGCTGGTGCGGCCTTTTTTGCAGGACTTTGGCGCAAGCCCCCTCTTCCGCTACATCCATGAGGACAAACGCCTGCTGGCCTTTGAGCGGGGCGGGCTGCTCTTCGCTTTCAATTTTCATGAACTTGCGGCTCAGGACGACGTGACCTTTGCCGTGACGCCGGGCCGCTATGTGGAGCTGCTTTCCTCGGACGAGCCGCGCTTTGCGGGCCACGGCAACCTGGATCCCCGCGCCCGCCCTACGGAACACCTTACCCGGCCCTGCGGCCTCCTGCCCCATGCGGGGCTGGGGGACATCACCCTCTACCTGCCGCCCCTGGTGGGCCTGGCCCTGTGCCGGAGCTGAATGGCCGGGCCGGACGCGCCGCAGGTCGCGCGGCGAGACAAGAACGCCGGTATTGCAACGTTGCAATGCCGTGGCGGCTGCGTGAGCAGACATACGCCGGAGGTGGAGACATAGGCGCAATGTATTTCGCTGTTGAGCGCCAAAACGAGCGTGCCGTACCCTTTGAGAAGGCATGTTCTCAGCGGAAATCTGCTCTGATGGGGCACGCGGTAAGCCAAGAGCTGACGGAATGCGCGGCGCAATTGGTCTGAACGGCCGAAGGGCCGGCCGGAGCCGCAAAACCGGCCGAACGGCCAAGGCGGACAGGCTGAAGCTGCAAAGCCGAAGATGCGCTGGCAGGCGGCGCTGCGAAACCGGAGCGACAAGTCAGCCTGGGCCAGGGCCGCACGACCAGAAGGGACAGACACCGCACGAAGGATTTTGCTTTTTTTCTGAAATTTTCTTGACACTCGGCCGGTTGCCGCGTAAGTACTCTTTCTGCGTCGGGATGTAGCGCAGTCTGGGAGCGCACTTGAATGGGGTTCAAGGGGTCGAAGGTTCAAATCCTTTCATCCCGACCAGCTTTAAAAAGCAAATGAAAATGGCCGTTTAGGGTAACACCTGAACGGCCTTTTTCTTTATCCTTGCGCCAAATTTAGAGCATTTCAACGTTGAAATGCCCTGGCGGCTGCGCGAGCAGACGCCCGCTGCAGAGGCGTAAGCGCAATTTATTTGCGCTGTTAAGCGCCGAAATGAGCGTGCCTTAAACTTTGAGAATGCCTGTTCTCAAAGTTAATCTGCTCTAAGGCGGTCCCCGTTCTTCAGGCTTGCGGCGCGTGCAGTTGCGGCGCGGGGCGACCGGGGCGCAGGCGTCGCCAGATGCGGGTGGAAAGCATGCGCAAGGGGATGTAGAGGATAAGGAACCAGAACACCATGCCCGGCTTGTTGCCGAAAAGGGGCAGGGAGAACGGGAGGACGGGGCTGACCTCACCGAAGCGCAGCTGCATCCAGGCCAGAGTGAGAGGCACAGGCCAGAGTGAGGCCACGAAGAGCGCGCCGCTGAGGGAAAAATAGTAGCCGAAGGCTTCGTGCCCTTGCCGGTTGACGGCCTTGAAGGTTTCTTTGCTGCCGCCTTGCAGAGCGGTTTCACCCAGTTGGTTGTAGTGCTGCATGGCGTTCTGGTATTTTTCCAGACGTTTTCCGTGCATGCGCAGGGCGAGGTTAAGGGTGCAGACGCCAGCCACGGCAGCCAGCAGGGCCAGCGTAGCTGTGCCCAGCAGGTAGGCGGCCACGGGCTCCGCCACCAGGCGGTAGGGAAGGACAAAAAAACCGTCAAGCCAGATAAGCAATGCTTTCATTGGAGATTCCGGGATGCAAAACCGGGGCGGCGGGCAAGGCCATGCCGTTTGCCCGCCGTCCCCTTGTTGCGCGCCGCGGCGCGACAGTCGTTGCTAGCCGAAGATCCGGTAGTTGAAGAAGCCGCGCAGCACATAGTCAACGCCCACATAAAGGGCCAACAGGATGAAGATGCGCTTCAGCCAGAGATCAGAGAAAAAGCGGGAGGTGTAGGGGCCCACAATGGAGCCCACGGCCACGCCGGCCAGCTCAATGCCCACCAGCTGCCAGTCCACCATAACGCCGTGGAGCATCAGGGTGGTGATGCCGGTGATCATGCTCACGAGCACGGCCAGGGCTGAGGTGCCGGCGGCCAGATACATGGGCAGCTGGGTCACGCTGGTGATGAAGGGCACCAGCAGGAAGCCGCCGCCCACGCCGAGGAAGGCCGCGATGCTGGCGATGACCAGGCCGCCCAGGAAGGGCAGCAGCGGGTTGAACGAAAATTCCACGCCGCAGAAAGTAAACTGGCAGATGGTAGGCGTGAATTTGAGGATCTGCACGCCCGTGGGGGCCGCGCCGCCGTCGGTTTTCTTGCTTTTGACTGCGGCTTCAAAGGCCTTGGCCGCTTCCTTGGCCTTGCTTTTGGAGCGCTGACCGGCGGGGGAAGTTTCCCAGGTAAGGTACAGGCCAAGCATCAGCACAAAAATGCCGAAATAGCCCTGGTAGGACGAGAAGTTCAGCTTGCCGGCCGTGAGGGTGGCGGAACCAAACGCGCCGAGGATGGAGCCGAGGCCCAGGGCAATGCCCAGGGGCAGCACCAGGCGCTTCATGCGGTAGTAGGTAAAGGTGCTGATGACGGAGGAAAGCCCCACCAGCATCTGGTTGGAGGCGCGCACGGAATCCGTGATCGTGGAGTTGAGCGGCGCGTTCATCAGTTTGCCGTCGGCATTCATGATTTTGGGGAAGGACTTGGCGTAAGCGCCCAGGCCGTAAACGCTCATGTGCCCCACGGCGGCCATAACGCCGCCAAAGGCCCCCACGGTGGAGAAAATCCAGCCCACCCACAGGGCCCAGCCGAAGGCCAGCAGCGTGCCTACATGCGGGCCGCCGGGAATGCCCAGGTATCCGGGCGCTGCATTGACCTGCACGCTTTCGGGCGCAACGGCCAGTTGTTTGGCGATGGCGGCGCTGATGCCGTCCCCGCCCGCGGCAAAAGCCTGCCCTGCCATAAGAAGCAGAAACAGGGTGGTAATGCCCAGGACGACTTTTTTGCGGTTCATAAAAAACGACCTCCTCGAGTTAGCGTGATTCGGCGCGGGCGTCGGGCCACACGGCACCGGTCCCTTTGCGCGCCTGCGCCGCCGTTCCCGCCCGTCCCTTCCGCCGCGCTTGCTGCCGTTGCGCGCGGCGACGACGGGCTGACGCCGACGCTTTGGTCTTCATAATGATGGGGCATATGTAGGACATATGCCGCTATTGCAAAGCAAGAAACGTTTTGCCGCCCAGCGCCGGCCATGCCCGGCCAAAGCCGCCGCCCTAGAGCAGATTACCTTTGAGAACAGGCCTTCTCAACATTTACGGCGCGCTTGTTTCGGCGCTTAACAGCGCAAATAAATTGCGCTTACGCCTCCACAGCGGGCGTCTGCCCACGCCGCCGCCAGGGCATTTCAAAGTTGAAACGCCCTAATGGGGTGCGGCAGCGTCCGCGGAGGCAAAGTGCAGGCACCCCATGGCGCAGGTGGCCACACAGGCCGGTTCCAGACCATGGTCGATACGGTCCTTGCACAGGTCGCATTTTTCCACTTTGCCGCTGCGGGGGTTCCAAACGGGGATATGCCACGGGCAGGCCTCAACGCAGGCCTTGCAGCCGTCGCAGAGTGCGGCTTCCAAGTAGACAAGCCCGTCAGGACGCGCGCGCATGGCCCCGGTGGGACAGGCGGGCACGCATTTGGGCTTTTTGCAATGGAAACAAGCCAGATAGGAATACTCCACCGCGTGGGGCCGCGCCTTCTGACGCTGCACCTCGCGGATATGACAAAACGGGCTGACGATCTGGTCGCCATGGATGCTGCGGCACTGCACTTCACAGGCTTTACAGCCTATGCATTCCGCATGGATATGTGTGATGCCGACTTTGCTCATGCTTTGTCTCCAGCGTGGCGAAACAACTCAAAACGCAACTTTTTCCAGCGTGACAAAATGCTCCTGCAAGGAGAGGCCGCCGCCGGCCGCATCCTCCATAGTCAGCCCGCCGCGCAGGCAGAGGCTGTCGGAAACGCCCTTGTGAAAAGCCCGGCTTTCACATGACAGCTTATGCCCAAAACCGTGCACCACAAACAGGGCCTCAGGGTGGATCAGGTCCGTAACCTTGATGCCCACCTCGCCCATGCTGACGCCTTTGGCGTCCAGCACGCGCACCCGATCGCCGGGGGCAAGCCCGGCGGCTTTGGCGCGTTGGGTATGGATCCAGGCGGTATTTTCCGGCATCTGTTCGAAAAGCAGGGGATTGTTGACCGTATGCCCCTGGGTGTGCACGGCGGCCCGGCCGAAGGTAATGCGAAAGGCGTCGGGCGGCGGCGGTGTGGGGGCAGTATAGGGCTGCAGCATAGGCAGCCCGGCCTTGGCCCCGTAGCCCGTGCTGGCAAGCTCAATCTTGCCGGAGGCCGTAGGAATCTTCAGGGTCTTGAGGTCCGCGTACAGGGGATCCCTGGTCAAGGAGACAAAGCCCTTGGCGTCAAAATCCGTTATGCTCAGGCCCGTGCCCTGAAGCTGGTAGTTCCAGACGTCTTCCACGCTGGAGAATGCCAGAGCGTCCAGGCCCAGCCGCCGGGCCAGACCGCTGATGATCTCCCAATCGGCCCTGCTGTCAAATTTGGGCCGCACGGCCTGGCGGCGGACAAAGAACTGGGGCTTGAGCCCTTTTTTGCCCGCAATGATGCTGTCCCTGGCCAGATAAGTGGAAAGCGGCAGCACCACATCCGCATACCAGGCGGTGTCAGACCAGGAGAAGCTCACGCTTACCAGCAGATCCAGGCCGGAAAAAAGCTCGCGCAGGGCGTCCGGGTCGGGAAAGCCCTGCAAGGGGTCGTGCCGCCAGGCAAAATAAATTTTTACGGGCGGCGTGCCCTCAGGCGCGTTGATGGCCCGAAAGGCCCTGTGCAGCATGCCTTTGCCGGTATCAAAGGCCTTGTTGTCCCGCCCTAAGCCGTCCGCGCGGGGGCATTGGGGGGCGGGATAGAGGTCCGTGAATTTTTTAAGGTCGGGCTTGCCGCAGTCCTTGGGCGTGCGGCCGGGCAAAATGCCGCCCGGCGTGGCAAAACCGCCCAAGAGCGCGGTAATAACCAGCGCGGTGCGGCTCACCTGAAAGGAATCGCTGTAGCGCGAGGTCATCCAGCCGGGGTGCCAGATGACGTGCGGGGCCGCCGCCGCCAGAGCACGCGCAAGATCCTCAATGGCCTGCGCCTCCACGCCACACTCCGCAGCGGCCCAGGCAGGGGTATACGGGGTCACAAAGGCGCGCAGCTCTTCAAACCCGGTGGCGTAGGCGGCCACATAAGCCTTGTCGTAAAGCTCCTGCGCGATAAGCGTGTGGATGACCGCCAGGTTGAAGGCGTAGTCGCTGCCGGGCCGGATGATGAAGACGTTGTCGGCCTTGGAAGCCGTAACCGTATGCCGGATGTCGATGACGGAAAGTTTGCAGCCCCCGCGCAGGGCCCGCATGACCGTGCGCGCCTCGCCCACGTTGATGGCTTCAAAAATATTGCGGGTCTGCAGCACCAGATGCTTGCAGTTGGCGTAGTCGTAAACCATCATGCCCCGCCCGTAGCCGAACACGGCCTTGCAGGCATGGTGGGTGTTCAGGTCGCAGGAGGGGCTGTGCGTGCAGACGTTGGGCGAGCCCAGCCCACGCATGAAAGCCCGGTAAAGGTCGGTAAAGGGGCCTTCCCTGTCCGACCAGAGGACAGTTTCCCTGCCGTATTGTTCCTGCGCGGCGCGCACTTTGCGAGCCACATAGTCCAGAGCCTCGTCCCAGGAAACCTCGCGCCACTTGCCCTCGCCGCGCTCCCCAACGCGAATCAGCGGGCCGTGAGGGCGTTCCGCATCCTCCTCCAGGGCCTTGCCCGCGACGCCGCGCGCGCACAAAGCGCCCTTGAGCGGGCTTTGCCTGTTGCCATAAATCATACTTACGGCGTTGTTGCTTTGCTCCACGGTAATGGGGCAGCGCACGCTGCACATGCCGCAGACGCTGTGGATTTGTTGAACTGCGTCCATGCCGACCTCACGCAATGCTTGCACCAGACCGCTTCAGGCCGCCCTTACGCCCGGCGCTCCCCCAGCGCTGTATGGTCTGAAATTTTTCACAAGAAAGAGCGTCATTATCTGCCTGACAGAGCAGGGCATTGAAAGCCCCCTCCAGGCGGCAACATTGTTAAGGATTTAATAGTATCAATTTTCCCTAACAAAAACCAGCCCCCTGCCGGACTTTTCTTTACTTTTTTCACCCGCACAGCCTCTATATATTCAGCTAACAAACTTAAATTTATGATGTTTAAAAAACTTCCGCCCGGCACGCGCGCCGTGGGCCGCGGCGCTGGCCGCGCATCCGCCCTTGCCCCTTGTCAGAACTATTGAAAAAGTCTAGATTATGGCCTTCCGGCAGCTCAAAACCGTCATGCGTGTCCGCCCGGCGCACGCCGCCCAAACGCCCGCCGACGGCTTTTTTCCGCGCCCTGCGCCGCGGCCACCGCCAAAACGGCACAACCCGAGGCTTGCCTATGGACGTTGTACGCTACATCCACGCGGCGGATCTGCACCTGGACACGCCCTTCCTCGGCATCGCCCGCGAAACGGCCCAGGGCGAACACCTGGCCCGCCTCCTGCGCGACGCCGCATTCACCGCCATGGAACGCCTGTTCCGCCTCTGCGAAACGGAAAAACCCCACTTTCTTGTCCTGGCCGGGGACATCTATAATGAAGAGAACCACAGCATCAAAGCCCAGCTCGCCCTGCGCGACGGCTGCCGCCGCCTGGAGGCCGCGGGCGTGCGCGTGTTCCTGGCCCACGGCAACCACGACCCCCTTTCCTCGCGGCTGACGGCCATCGCCTGGCCGGACAACGTGACCGTGTTCGGTCAGGAAGCGGAATGCCGCCCCGTGGAACAGGACGGCCGCGTCATCGCCCTGGTGCACGGCATCAGCCACGCCCGCCTGCGCGAAAACCGCAACCTGGCCCGCCAGTTTCACCGGGATGCGACGCAGAACTGCTTTCAGCTGGGCGTGCTCCATTGCACGCTGGAAGGCCAGACCAAGGCGGACCGCTACGCCCCCTGCACGCTGGAAGACCTCAAAGCCGCCGGGCTGGACGCCTGGGCCCTGGGCCATGTGCACGAGCGCCGCATCCTGTCCCAGACCCCCTTTGTGGCTTACAGCGGCAGCACGCAGGGCCTGCACATCAACGAACCCGGGCCGCGCGGCTGCCTGCGGGTGGGCGTAAGCCCAGCGCCTGGGGGCGGCTACCGCTGCCGGGCGGAGCCCGTGCGCCTGGGCCCCGTGCAGTGGGCCGTGGCCGAGGCGGATCTGGACGGCGTGGAGCAGCTGGACGCGGCCGAAGCGCGCCTTATCGCCGCCCTGGAAGCGGCGGCCGAGGCTACGGAGCCCGGCTGCGAGGCGCTTATCGTCCGGCTGCGGCTGCAGGGCCGCACGGGCCTGGACTCCCTGCTGCGCGACCCGACCCGGCAGGCGGAGCTCACGGAACGTCTGGAAGGCCTGCAGACGGCTACGCCCGGCATCTGGATCAAGGACGTGCAGGCGGATACCAGCCCCCTGCTGGATATGGAAGCCGCCCTGGCCCGTGAAGACCTGCTGGGCGAAACCCTGCGCCTGGCGCAAAAGCTGGAGCGCGGGCCGGAAGACGACCTGACCGCCCTGACGGACGCGGCCCTGGCCCCCCTCTACAGCCACAACCAGCTGCGCAAACTGCTTGCGCCTCTGGATGCGTCACAACGCCGCGCCCTGCTGGAAGAAGCCCGGCGGCTGTGCACGGATCTGCTGGAGGTCCGCTGATGTATATCCAGTCTTTTCATATGGACGGCTTCGGCATTTTTGCCGATGCGGGGGTAGAAAAGCTCTCCCCCGGCCTGACCGTTTTTCTGGGGCAGAACGAGGCCGGCAAATCCACCTGCCTGGAATTTCTGCGCACCGCCCTCACAGGCTACCCCGCGCCCCACAGCAATGAAGGCAAGGCCATCCCCGGCCCCCTGCGGGGCGGCAGGGCGGGCGGCAGCCTCACCCTCAACGCCGGGAAGGACGGCCTGCTGCGCCTGACCCGACGCCCCGGCGCGAACGGCCTCACCCTGCTGGACGAAGCGGGCCACGCCCTGGACCCCGCTGTCCTCCAGCGCCTGCTGGCCGGCGTGGATCGGGAGGTCTACCGCAACGTGTTCGGCTTCAGCCTTACGGAGCTGGAAAACCTCAAAAGCCTCACGGCCGAGGGCGTGCGCAACGCCCTCTACGGCGCGAGCTTCGGGCCCGGCCTGCGCTCCCCCGCCGAGGCGCTCAAGGCCCTGGAAAATCAGACCACGGCCATTTTCAAGCCCGGGGGCAGCGTGCCGCTTCTCAACAAGGCCCTGCGCGAATTTACGGATCTGCACAAAAAAATTGCCGAGCTGGAACAGGAAAGTGCGGGTTACGACGCCCTGGCCGCCGAGCTGGCCGCCTGCCGGGAAGACCTGCGCCAGACCCGCCACCGCCGCACCGCCCTGGAGGCCGAGCGCCGCCTGCTGGAGCGCCGCCTGCACGTCTGGCTGCAGTGGAACGAATGGCGCATGGCCGGCGTGCAGCTGGAGCGCCTGGAACCGGAAGGCGCGGCCTTTCCTGAAGACGGCCGGGCCCGCCTGGCCCGCGCCCAGGAAGCCGGCGAAAGCTGCCGGCGCAACCTGGCCGCCGAAGAGGAAAAACTGCGCCTGCTGCGGGAACGGCGAAACGCCGTAACCCTGGACCCGCCCCTGCTGGAAGCCCTGCCCGCCCTGCGCAGGCTTACAGAGCGCAAAAGCGGCTTCCGGCGGGCCGAAGGCGCGCTGACCGCACAGGAAGCCGCCTGCCGCCGGACCGAAGAAAATCTGCAGCGCGAGCTCGCCCGCCTGGGCCCAGGCTGGACCTGCCAGCGCATCCGCGCCACGGATCGCTCCCTTTTCGCCCGGGAGGGCCTGGAAAAACAGGCCAAGGAGATGGACACCGCCATATCCGCCCACCAGGCCGCCGTAGGCACCCTGCACCAGTGCAATCAGGAAGCGGCCGCTGCCGAACGCGAAGCCGCGGCCGCGGCGCAGACTCTGGAGGCCCTGCCCACTCCGGCAGCCCTTGTGGACGACCAGACCCGCGACGATCTGCGCCAGGCCCTGGCCCGACATGAAGAGGCCTCTCGCCAGCGTCCCGCGCGCCTGGCCGCCGTGCAGGAGGCCCGCACTACCTTTTCCCGCGCCTATGCCCCCCTGCGGCTCGGCGGTGCTGCCGGAAGCGAAAAAAACGACCAGGAAGCCGGGCGCATCCTGGACGACCTCCTGACGCGCCAGGACGAAGCCCTGGATCTGGCCGCGCAGGTGCAGGCCCAGCTCGCCCAGGCCGAAGAGGCGCTGCAGGCCGTGCGCCGCAGTGAAGGCGAAGCCGCGGACGCCAAAAACCGCATGGAACGCCTGCGCGAGGAGCAACGCGTCCTCAACGGCCCGGCCCGCGACGTGCTGAACAATCAGGCCACAGCCCTGCGCCAGCTGCGCGCCCTTGCCGCCAACCTCAGTACGGAGCAGGACCGCCTGGCGGACCTGGAGGGCCGCCTCACCAGTGAAGCGCCCGGCAGCCGCATAAAAAGCCTGCCCATGCTGGTCCTGGGCGCGCTGCTGTTCCTGGCCGGGGCCGCCATGTTCTTTGCCGCCTGGCGGCTGGGCGTGACCGCCCTGCCGCTGACGCAGGAGCTTGTCGTTCCCGTTAAGCTGGAGTTCAGCTATCTGCTGTTGTGCTGCGGCGTGGTGTTTCTGACCGTAGGCGCGCCCCACGACGGCCCGGAACGCCGCCGCCGCAAAAACGAATTTGCCCACTTGCAAAGCCGCCGCAACGCCTGCGCCGTCCATGTGGCCGAGCTGGAAGAGCAGGCCCGGCAGCTCTGCGCCGCTGCGGACGTGCCCCACATGGACCTGATCACCCTGGAGGCCACAGAAGTGCGCCTGGAGCGGGAACGCGAACTCTGCTTCCGCGAAGAACGCGCCCGCAAGGATATGGAAACGCTGCGCCAGAGCCTGGACCAGATCCGCGCGGAGCTGGCCCGGCGGCAGACCGCCCACGCGGCCGCCGAAGCGCAGGTGCAGCAGGTGCGCCGCCGCTGGCACGAATGCCTGCTGGCTTTGCATGTGGGCAACGTGCCCGCGCCCGAAGGCGCGGCCGCCTTTTTTGCCCGGGTGGAAGCGGCCCGCTTGGCTCTGGGCGGCGCAGCCGCCGCTCAAGCCGAGCTGGAAAGCCTGGATGCGGACCTGCGCGCGCAGGAGGCCCGGATGCGCGCCGTGCCCGCCGTAGCCGAGCTGCTGCCGGAACAGGCGGACGCCGCGGCCCTTACCCGCGCCGTGCGCCAGGTGCTGGATTCCTGCCGTGAAGCGGACGCCGCCAGGGAGCAGCGCATCAAAGCCGAAGCCGCACTGCACAACGCCCAAAGCGAATGCCGCCGCGCCGCGGACCGGCAGGCCCGGGCCGCCGCCGCCCAGCAGCAGGCCGAGGAACGCCTTGCCGCCGCACAGGGAATCTGGAGCGCCAGCCTGGAAGGCCTGGGCCTGGACGCGAGCCTTAACCCGGAAACCGTCCGTCAGGCCTTTGCCTCCATGGAGACCTGCCTGGCCGCCGCCGCCGAGCTGGAGCGCGCCCAGGCGGCACTGGCCCAGAGCCGGACGGAACTGGCCGCCCTGCGCGAGCCGCTGGCAAGCCTGCTTACGGATCTGCACCGGGAGCCGGAACGCGACGCCGACGGCACGCCGCGCTGGCTGGAAAGCCTGGACGCCGCCCTGGCCGCAGCGGAAAGTGCCGCCGAAGCCCAGGCCCAGCACGACGAACTGGAACGCCGCGCGGCCGAACAGGCGGACGCCGCAGCCGCAGCCACAGCCGCACTGGAGGCGGCGGACCTGACCCAGCAGAGCCTGCTGGCCCTGGCTGGCGCGCGGGACGCGGAGCATTTTCTGCACCTGGCCGCCCTGCACGACGAACGGGAACAACTGCGCCAGCGCCGGCAATACCTGGAAGACGCTTTGCGCCTGGCGGCGGAGGGCGCGCCCCTGGAGGCTTTTCTGGCCGGGTTTGCCGATGCGGACCAGGAAACGCAGGAGCGGCGCTGCGCCGCCATTGACGAAGAACTGCCGACACTGCAGGAGCGGGAGGACGCCCTGGCCGCCAAGGCCAACCAGCTGGCCGGCCGGGTGGAAGCCCTCTCCTGCGCGGACGAGCTGGCCCGCCTGCGCCAGCAGGAAGCCTCCGTAAAGGAAAGCATGGAACGCCTAGCCGCCCGCTGGAGCCGCGCCGCCCTGGCCCGATCGCTCCTGGCTTCAGCCAAGCGCACGTTTGAAGAGGAACGCCAGCCAGAGGTCATCCGCCTGGCTTCCCAGATTTTCAGCCGCGTCACGGACCGCCGCTGGCGGGGCATCAGCGCTTCGCTGGAGGACGCCAGCCTGCGCATTCTGCCTGCCGAAGGCGAAGCCGTGGGGCCGGAGGCCCTCAGCCGGGGCGCGCGGGAGCAGGCCTATCTGGCCCTGCGGCTGGCCTACATCAAAAACCACGCGGCCCACGCCGCGCCCCTGCCCGTCATCATGGACGAAGTGCTGGTCAACTTTGACCCGCGCCGGGCGGAACGCATGGCGCGCGCCTTTGTGGACCTCACGGGCGGCACTCCGGAGGCGGCCCACCAGCTGCTCTACTTCACCTGCCAGCCGCACACCGTGGATCTGCTGCGCAAGACGGACCCCGGCGCGGCTGTGCTGCTGGTGGAGGACGGCCGCATCCGCGCGGCCTGATCCGCCCTCTGACCTGCAAGGCGAAAAAACCACAAAGCACGCTGCCTCCGTACAGGGCAGCGTGCTTTTTACAGCGCCAAAGCGCGGCGCGCGGCAGTTTCGGGCAAAGGGCCAGGCGGCGCAAAATACGCACGGGCTCCTGCCCGGATTGCCCGCAAGCACTTATTCCAGGGCGTGCAGCTGGGCGCAGAGCTCGTCGGGCAGGCTGATGCTGCCGGCGGCCTGGGCGGCCTCCCGCAGCCGGATGCGCCGGTCCCCCGGCAGGCGCGCGCCGGGCTGCGCTGTAATGGCCCCCAGCAGCAGTTCCAGCCGATCCGCAAAATCCGCTCCCGCCAGGCTGCCGGGGTCTATGGCCACAAAACTCTGGCCCAGACGCGGCGCAGGGCCGTCGGGCGTGAACAGGGAAGAAGCCTCAATAGCCAGGGCAGCGCCGGGCAGCACCCCGGCCAGAATCTCCACCATCAGGGCCAGGGCGTAGCCCTTGGGACCGCCAAAGGGCAGCAAGGCTCCGTCAAAAGCCTTGGCCGCATCCCGCGTGGGATTTCCCTCGGCGTCCACGGCCGCGCCTTCAGGGATCAGTTCCCCTTTTTTGGCGGCCTGCAGCACCTTGCCGCGGGCCAGCAGGCCCATGGAAAGGTCAATGACCAACGGCGGCGCGTCCTTGCGCGGGCAGGCCATGGCCAGGGGGTTAGTGCCGAAAACCCCTTTGCGCCCGCCATAGGGGGCCAGAGAAGCCGGGCTGTTGGCAAAGCCCAGAGCCAGCAGCCCCTGCGCAGCCAGATCGGCCACAGGAAAGCCCAGCACGCCCGCGTGGTGCGAATTGCACACCCCCATCAGGGCAATGCCCTGCGCCTTGGCGGCTGCGGCCAGCTCCGGCAGGCCTGCGGCAAAAGCTCTGAAGGCAAAGCCGCAACAGGCGTCCACCCGCACCACGCCGGGCCGGGGGCGGGAAACGAGCGGATCGGCGCGGCCGTCCACCTTGCCCGTGTCCGCCTGGCCCACATAATAGGGAATGCGCGAAAACCCGTGGGAGGGAATGCCCTCCATCTCCGCCCGCAGCAAGGCCGCTATGGTGGGAACGGCGTTTTGTTCGCTGACCTTGTGCCGCACAAGAATGCCCTCGCCCAGTTGCCGAGCGTCCTCTAAAGAAATATTCATGGTTCGCTTCCGTTGGTTGACCGTGTGCCTTGCCGCCGCGCGCGCCCGGACGGGCGGTGCCCACGCCGCCGCATAACCGCGCGCCTTGCGCCGGCGCTGTATGAAACCTTTCCAGATTGACAAATTCACGCCCCGACGTCGAGGGGAAAACAGCCCTCCTTCCGCCTTGCGCATTTGCCCGTCGCTCCCTATAGTCCAGGAGCATCAGTCGAGGAAAGCATGTCCCCCATTGTCGTTATCGCCCCTGAAAGCGCCAGTTACCAGATCGTCCAGCGGGTCGCCGCGGAGCTGGGCCTGCAGGACAAAATCCGCCTTCACCTCACCGGTCTCAGCCGTTCGCTGGCCGTAGCCCAGGAGGCCGAAAAACAGGGCGCGCAGGTCATTGTAGTGCGCGGCTGGTCCGCCAATCAGATCCTTGAGGCAGGCATCAAAGTGCCTGTGGTTTTTCTGCCCATCAGCATGCAGGATCTGGTCTGCGTTCTGGGGCAGGCCACGGCCAAGTCCCCCAAACGCCGCCCGCGCCTGGGCATTGTGGTCTACCCCCAGCTGCAGCAAGAGCTGGCCGCCATCAGCACTCTGCTGCGCCCGGATCTGCGCATCTACCCCAGCGATTTCCACTCCGAAGACATGCGCCGGGCCCTCGCCCAGGCCGCCGCGGACAATGTGGACGTCATCATCGGGGGCGAAACCTCCGTCAACATCGCCGAAAGCCTGGGCTTGCGCAGCCAGCTGCTTATCTGCGGCGAGGCCTCCATCCGCCAGGCCCTGCGGGAAGCCCAGCGCATCGTCTACGCGCGCGAGCTGGAGCAGGCCCAGAGCCTCAAATTCAAAACGGTCATCGAGCATTCCCACGACGGCATCGTTTCCCTGGACGCGGCGGGCCGCGTGCTTTTGATCAACCCTGTGGCCCGGCGCATGCTCCGCCTCAAAAACGACATCACCCACCATCCGTTCAAAAGCATCCTGGACCTGCCCCATTTGGAGCGCTGTCTGCTGCTCGGGGCCAGCGTGGTGGACGAGATGGCCACGGTGGAAGGCCGCAAACTGCTGTTCTCCGCCATTCCCATCCATGTGGCCGGCGCGGTGCACGGCGCGGTTATCACCTTTCAGGAACCGCGCGCCATTGCCGCCAAAGAAAGCAAGATCCGCCACGAAGACGCCGAAATGACGGCCGAACACACCTTTGAGGATATTCTGGGCACGTCCCCGGCCATTCTGACGGCCATAGCCCGCGCGCGCAAGTTCGCCCCGGCCCGGCAGCCCGTGCTTATCCAGGGCGAAACAGGCACGGGCAAAGAGCTTTTTGCCCAGGCCATCCACAATGCCGGGCCCCGCAGCCAGGAGGCCTTCGTGGCCGTCAACTGCGGCGCGCTGCCGCAATCGCTTCTGGAATCGGAGCTCTTCGGCTATGAGGACGGCGCGTTTACCGGCGCCAGCCGCAAAGGCAAACCCGGCCTGTTTGAAATGGCGCACCTGGGCACCCTTTTTCTGGACGAAATAGGCGAGATGGACCTGCGGGCCCAGCAACGCCTGCTGCGCGTGCTGGAAACCCAGCGCGTTCTGCGCATCAGCGGCACCCGCAACATCCGGGTGGACGTGCGGATCATCGCCGCCACCAACGCCAACCTGTGGGAAAGGGTTCGCAAAGGGCGCTTCCGCGCCGATCTGTTCTACCGCCTCTCCGTGCTGGTGCTGCCCCTGCCGCCCCTGCGCCAACGCCCCGACGACATTGAGCTGCTGGCCCGCCACTTTTTCGCTGAGGCCGAGGACGACATAAACGCCCTCCCCCCGCTGGATCAGGAAGCGCTGGAGGTGCTCCGCAACCATCCCTGGTCCGGCAACGTGCGCGAGCTGCGCTACTTCATTCAGCGCCTGCGCGTCACAGGCCCCGCCCACCTGGATGCGCCAACCCTCAAAGCCGAACTCCTCCCCCCCCTCCACCCCCAGGCCGCGCCCAGCCTTCAGGCCCCCACGCCCCATGCCGACCAGGAAGAAACCGACGAACGCTCGCGCATCCGCGCAGCTCTCGAAGCCTGTCACGGGCATCAGGGCAATGCGGCGAGGCTGCTGCAGATCAGCCGCAGCACTCTGTTCCGCAAAATGCGCAAACTGGGCCTGCGCTGACTCCCTCCCCTCCCAATTGCGTCAGCAATGACACAATCTGCACCAGAATGACGCATAATGTTGCATGCCCGAAACAGCTATGTGACATATGCCGCTATTGATACCATAGCCGGCTTGTTATCCTGTCGAATGTCCTAGTTTATTTAAAAAATCGCGTTCCCTGGCACGGAGCTTGCTCTTCCCCAGGCATACGAGCCTTCCCTCCGCCCGGCGGGGGACGCGGCCCGGACACCACTTGTGAACCAGCCGCGTGTGCGGCGCAACATCAGCCAATGGGGATTTCGGATGGTCTACATCAATCGCCAATGGTGCAAAGGCTGCGGCATCTGCGTGGCCTTTTGTCCCAAGAAGGCGCTGTCTCTGGATGACGCGGGCAAGGCCTGCCATGATCCTGAGCTGTGCGTGGAGTGTGGCATGTGCGAACAGTACTGTCCCGACCTGGCCGTGACGGTGGAAAAAACCGCCAGGGCAAGCAAGGCCGGCAACGGCAAGGAGGCCGCATGAGCGAGGGCGAAATCCGTTTCGTGCAGGGCAACGAGGCCTGTGTGCGCGGCGCTCTGTATGCCGGGGTGCGTTTTTTTGCGGGCTACCCCATCACCCCATCCACCGAGGTGGCCGAGCACCTGGCGGAGCAGCTGCCCCGCGTGGGCGGCAAGTTTGTGCAGATGGAGGATGAAATCGCCTCCATGTGCGCGGTGTGCGGGGCTTCCCTGGCCGGGTCCAAGGCCATGACCGCCACCAGCGGGCCGGGCTTTTCCCTCAAGCAGGAGGCCATCGGCTATGCGGTCATGGCCGAGATTCCCTGCGTGGTGGTCAACGTGCAGCGCGGCGGGCCTTCCACAGGCCTGCCCACCAAGGTGGCCCAGGGCGACGTGAACCAAGCCCGCTGGGGCACCCACGGCGACCACGCCATCATCGTGCTCACGGCGTCCACCATTCAGGACGTGTTCAGCATCACGGTGGAGGCCTTCAACCTGGCCGAAACCTACCGCACGCCGGTCATCCTGCTGTTTGACGAGGTGGTGGGCCACATGCGCGAAAAGCTCTTCATCCCGCCGGCGGGCGAGCTGCCCGTGGTGGAGCGCCTGCGTACGGACGTGGCCGCGGGGGTCAACTACCACCCCTACCTGCCGCGCGAGGACGGCCGCCTGCCCATGTCGGACTTCGGCGGCGTGCACCGCTACAACGTCACGGGCCTGTTCCACGACATCTGGGGCTTCCCCACGGAGAATCCGGAACAGGTCAGCAAGCTGGCCTACCACCTGGTGGACAAGATCGAAAACCGCGCCCACCTGCTGGCCCGCTGGAAGGAATTCTACCTGGAGGATGCGGAGCACATCATCATCTCCTACGGCTCCTCGGCGCGCAGCGCGCGGCACCTGGTGGAGACCCGCCGCGCCAAGGGCGACCGCATCGGCCTGCTGGAGCTGCAGACCCTCTGGCCCTTCCCGGCCCAGCTGGTGCGGGAAAAAACCGCCCACGCCCGCAACATTTTTGTGGTGGAGATGAACATGGGCCAGGTCACCACCCAGGTGAAGCAGGTGGTGCAGAAGCCGGACCGCGTGTTCCTGGTCAACCGCATGGACGGCATCATGGTCACGCCCACGGATATCGGCAAAGTCATGCGGGTTATTGAAGGAAGGGGGTTCTGAGATGAGCGTGCAGAATATCCGGGAGCGGTTCTTCCCCCACATCTGGTGTCCCGGCTGCGGCCACGGCACCATCCTTAACAACCTGCTGCACACCGTGCAGGAACTGCAGATAGATCCCTCCAACATGTGCATGGTTTCGGGCATCGGCTGCTCGGCGCGCATTTCCGGCTATGTGGATTTTCACAGCATGCACACCCTGCACGGCCGGGCCCTGGCCTGCGCCACGGGCATCAAGCTGACCCGGCCGGAGCTCAACGTGGTGGTGCCCATGGGCGACGGCGACGCCATGGCCATTGGCGGCAACCACTTTATCCACGCCTGCCGCCGCAATATCGACATGGTGGCCATCATCATGAACAACCGCATCTACGGCATGACCGGCGGGCAGTACTCGCCCCTTTCCGGCGAGGGCATCCTGGCCACCACCGCGCCCTACCACAGCATTGACCACGCCTTTGACACGGTGAAGCTGGCTACTGGCGCGGGGGCCTCCTTTGTGGCCCGCACCACTACCTTCCACGTCAAGGAGATCGTGAGCCTGCTCAAAAAGGCCTTTGCCCACAAGGGCTTCGCCGTGGTGGAAATCCTCACCCAGTGCCCCACCTACTTCGGGCGCAAGAACAAGATGGGCGGGGCCGTGCAGATGCTGGAATGGTACCGCGACAATACCGCCCCCCTGGGCTCCAAAAAGCTGGAGGAGAACCCCAACCTCATTCCCCGCGGCGTGTTCGTGGACGAACAGCGCCCCGAATACTGCGAGGAATACGCCAAAATCATCGCCAAGGCCCACAAGGAGTAGCCCCATGGAAAGATACCGTTTTCTTCTCTCCGGCTCCGGGGGCCAGGGCATCATCACCATGGCCATCCTGCTGGCCGAAGCGGCGGCCCTGTACGAAGGGCTGGTGGCCGTGCAGTCCCAGTCCTACGGCCCGGAAGCCCGCGGCGGGGCCACCCGCTCGGACGTGATTATCGCGGACAGCGAGATCTTCTTCCCCAAGGTCAACCAGCCCAACGTGCTGGTGGCCCTTACCGACGAATCCGCCGCCAAGTACCTGCCGCTTATCCGGCCCGGCGGCATGTGCCTTTACGACAGCGACCTGGTGCACCCCTCGGCCCGCATCGACGCCCGGCGCGTGGGCCTGCCCCTGTTCCACGCCGTAAAGGAAGCCTTTAACGGCAAAACCCAGGCCTTCAACATCTGCGTGCTGGGGGCCCTGGCTACCCTGACCAAGGCCGTGCGCCTGGAATCCCTGGAAAAAGCCCTGGCCGACCGCTTTGCTCCGGCCTTCCACGAAAGCAACAAAAAAGCCCTCCACCTGGGCGCGCAGATGGCCGCGGCCGCGCCTTCGGCCCAGGCGTAAGGGGAAACTGCCTCCGGCGGCCAGGGGGGCACGCCCCCCTGGACCCCCTTTTCACCGCTCCTGGTCCCACAAGGCTTGTTTCAGGGTACGCCCAGCGCGTTTCCTGAGAGAATAAAAGTTTTTGGGGGTGGGGGCGTGGGGGAGGAGACCCTTTTTCAAAAGGGTCCCTCCCCCACAAAAAAACAACAAAATAACAACATAACAAAGGCTTATCCATGAATATTCACGAATACCAGGCAAAGGGCCTGCTGGGCCAGTTCGGCGTGCCCGTGCCCGCGGGAGCGCTGGCGGCCACGGCGGCCGAGGCCCGCGCCGCGGCGGCAGGCCTGCCGGGCCCGGTGTGGGTGGTCAAGGCGCAGATCCACGCGGGCGGCCGGGGCAAAGGCGGCGGCGTGCAGGTCTGCAAGAATCTGGACGCAGTGGAGGCCGCGGCCGGGCACATCATCGGCATGCAGCTCATCACGCACCAGACCGGGCCGGAAGGTAAGAAGGTGCACAAGGTCTGGGTGGAGCAGGGCACGGAGATTGCCCGCGAGCTCTACCTGGCCGTGGTGCTGGACCGGGGCGCGCAGCGCCTGACGGTCATGGCCTCGCCCGACGGCGGCATGGACATTGAAGACGTGGCCGCGCGCACGCCGGAGCGCATTTTTACCACCAGGCTGGACGGCGGGCACCACATCTGGCCGTACCAGGCGCGGCAGCTCTTCTTTGGCTGCGGGCTCACGCCGGAGCAGGTGGGCAAGGGCGCGGCCCTGGTGCAGAACCTGGTGCGCCTGGCCGTGGAAAAGGACGCCGTGCTGGTGGAGATCAATCCCCTGGCCGTGACCACGGCGGGGGACATTGTGGCCCTGGACGCCAAGATGGATTTTGACGAAAGCGCCCTCAAACGCCACCCGGACGTGGCCGCCATGGACGACCCAGAGGAAGGCGACCCCCTGGAGCGCAAGGCGCGGGAGCTGGGCGTGAACTATGTGCGCCTCTCCGGCTATGTGGGCACCATGGTCAACGGCGCGGGCCTGGCCATGGCCACTATGGACGCCATCAAGCAGGCCGGGGCGGCGCCCGCCAACTTTCTGGACGCGGGCGGCGGGGCCAACGAGCAGATGGTGGCCGCGGGCTTTGAAGTCATGCTCTCCGATCCGCATGTGCGGGGCATCCTGATCAATATTTTCGGCGGCATATTGCGCTGCGACATCGTGGCCCAGGGCGTGGTCAACGCGGCCCGCAAGGTGGACCTGCGCCTGCCCCTGGTGGTGCGGCTGGAAGGCACCAATGTGGAAGAAGGCCGGCGCATCCTCAGGGAAAGCGGTCTGAACTTTGAAACGGCGGCCTCCATGAGCGAGGCGGCGCACAAAATTGCGGCCCTCACCGCTGGAGGTGCGGCATGAGCATATTGGTCAACAAAGACACGCGCGTGCTGGTGCAGGGCCTCACGGGGCGCGAAGGCCGCTTCCATACGGAGCAGATGCTGGCCTACGGCACCCAGGTGGTGGCGGGCTGCACGCCGGGCAAGGGCGGACAAAGCGTGCTGGGCGTGCCCGTGTTCAACACCGTGGCTGCGGCCGTGAAGGCAACGGGCGCGGACGTGAGCGTGGTTTTTGTGCCCGCAAGCGTGGCCGCGGACGCCGTGTGTGAGGCCGCAGACGCGGGCCTGCGCCTGGTCATCTGCATTACGGAGCACATCCCGGTGCTGGACATGGTGCGGGTCAAGGCCCGACTCAAGGACACGGGCACGCAGCTGGTGGGCCCCAACTGCCCAGGGGTCATCACTCCCGGCCAGTGCAAGATCGGCATCCAGCCCGGCTACATCCACAAGCCCGGCTCCGTAGGGGTGATCAGCCGCTCCGGCACCCTGACCTATGAGGCCGTGCACCAGCTTACAGCGCAGGGCCTGGGCCAGAGCACCTGCGTGGGCATCGGCGGCGACCCCGTGCCAGGCCTGTACTTTACGGATCTGCTCAAAATGTTCCGGGAAGACCCGGAAACCGAAGCCGTCTGCCTGATCGGCGAAATTGGCGGCGACGGGGAAGAAAAGGCCGCCGCCTACATCAAAGAAAGCGCCTACCCCAAGCCGGTGTTCGGCTTCATTGCCGGGCTTACGGCCCCCAAGGGCAAGCGCATGGGCCACGCCGGGGCCATCATCAGCGGTTCCAAAGGCCGGGGCGAGGACAAAATCGCCGCCCTGGAGGCTGCGGGCGTGACCATCATCCACGAGCTCGGCCGCCTGGGCGAAACCGTAGCCGGAACGTTGCGGGCTTAGCCCTCCAGGCCCGCAGGCGGAGGGGCCTTGTCATGCCGCCCCTTCGCCTTCCA